>JBGCFJ010001061.1:0-5370 GCA_045106885.1 Saprospiraceae bacterium | reverse complement strand
CTTCAAATAAATCTTTCTGTGGTAATGCATTCCAACCGCCCAAATGTTCCGCTTGATGAATCGCTTTTTTAGTATGGCGCGTAATATCTTCAATGATGCTATAATGCTTTGGACTTGGGCCAAAAGAAAGTGTACCTGAATTTGGCAAAACCGCCCATCTTGGCGCTTGGTCTAATAATTTTTCCCCTTGATTATATTCCTTAAAATAAGCCTTGTAATCTTTTACATATTTATCTAAGTCCTTTTGACTGTTTTTAGAGAAGACAACAGGTGTTCGCTTCGTCCGAATAATATGGTCAGGGGTAAGTGGCCCTCGGCTAGTGATTTTTTTGACATCTGATAAATTACTAAAACCAATCGCCGCAGGGGAATTATCCAATTTACTTAATATCGGGCTGCCCCAAAGCGTCGAGACTTGCTGGCGAATCGTCGCTAATTGCAACGCATCTACTGCTCCTTTTTTGACACCTTTCACCTCTTTAGCCCCTTGCTTCTTTAAATATTTCTCTGCGGTATCGACAATATCAATCATTTTCTCATACGCCTTTTTCGGGTCGTGGTCAAAAGTAAAAACACCGTGATTCATTAAAATCATCCCATCTAAACTATCCCAATCAATCCCTCTGGTCATCTCATAAATAGTCTTTGCTAAGATAAATCCAGGCATTACGTAAGGAATAATCAACATGTTTTTCCCATAAATCTCTTGAATCCGCTTTTTACCATTGGGAGAATTGGTGATTACGACAACCGCATCTGCATGGGTATGGTCCACAAAAGTATAAGGAATCAAGCCATGCAAAATCGTCTCTACGGAAGGATTAGGCGCATTGGGGTTTATCATTGCCATCCGCTGATATTTGACCATGTCAATATCTGAGAGCGTTGGTAATTCAACCAATTTCTTTAAGGCACTCATTTTGACGGGGGCAAATCCCTCTGCTTTAATGGTGTCTAAACTCCACCCACTTCCTTTGACGTATAAGATTTCTTCTTCTTCGCCAAAGATGTTTGTTTCCTTGATTTTTACGGAGGTATTACCACCACCGTGCATGACCAAATCTTCATCTCTCCCCATTATGTTGGAAGTATAGACTCTTAGTTCTAGTAGGTCGCCTTTTAATTTTTTGGCTTCGGAGTTGTTCCAGTTACTTTTCATATTGTTGCTTATAATTTTGTATGTTTGACTAGCTGCATAATATCTGTATGCACTTTAAATGTATTTGTAAAATTATTTTATTTTTTTGTCGTGTTATCATTCCTGATTATTTATTTACAATGCAGTTTGAATTAAATCATCAACCTTATTAGCTACATCCTTACTAAACCCCATTCCTCTATGTATAATCTTCCCTTTTTTGGTAGTGGGTCAAATGTAATGCTGCTTCTTATGCAAAAGTCTCAGTAAATACTTGGAATAAAAAAAATCTAGCATTACATTTATAGCACTACCAATTATTAAATGGATGACTTTAAAATAATCAGATTAAAAATTGACCGTATTAAAAATACTAAGTCTGAATCCGTATTCCCAATAAGTATTAATCTCAAAAAGCAATGGTTCATAAGCAAAATACAAGGCTATTGCCATCAACGGATACTGCAAATAGCTCACATATTGGAATATTAGGGATGAGGAAAATAATAACCTACCAGCCTGACGGATTCTTTTTTCTTTTGGCTGCGTTAAAATTATTCAACGTAGCAACGGCTATGCTAAATAATTTTGCCTTGCTAAAAGAAAAAATAACCTCGTCATTTCTGGTACATTATTAATTGCCTCATCCCTTAACTTATAATTTTTTAGCATAAATCATTGATAATATTATTAACGAATGGACTCAAAGACACTAACATTCTGGCAAAATAACAGGCAAATTAAAAGCCAATCCACCTTCTGATGTTTCTTTATATTTTTCGTTCATATCCTGAGCCGTATCCCACATCGTTTTCACTACGGTATCAAATTTAACCACCGAATTTTCAGGATTCCCACAAAGTGCTAAATTACTTGCGGTAATGGCTTTCATTGCGCCCATCGCATTTCTTTCAATACACGGAATTTGGACCAATCCACCAATAGGGTCACAAGTTAAGCCTAAATGATGTTCCATCGCAATTTCTGCTGCCATTAAAACCTGTTGGGGCGAACCGCCTAAAACTTCTGTCAGACCACCCGCTGCCATAGCCGATGAAACACCAATTTCAGCTTGACAACCACCAACTGCGGCAGATATTGTCGCTCCTTTTTTAAACAAACAACCAATTTCACCAGCGGTAAATAGAAAACGTTGAATATCCACCATTCCTTTATTTTCACAGAAACAAAGAAAGTATAACAAAACGGCTGGAATAACGCCTGCTGCACCATTCGTAGGAGAAGTGACCACTCTTCCTAAAGCAGCATTTTCTTCATTAACTGCCAATGCAAAACAACTTATCCATTTATTAATTATATTAAAATCGGTAGTTGATTCTTTGATGGCAGTTAACCAAGTTTCAGCATCCGTAAATTTACCTTCTAGTAATTTTTCGTGAAGTGCTTTAGCCCTTCTTTTAACATTCAATCCTCCTGGAAGAATACCACCTGTCTGACAGCCTTTGAAGGTGCAATTCAGCATCGTATTAAAAATACTTTCTGTATTTTCTTCCACTTCTTTCTGAGGTCTAAAATGCAATTCATTTTGCCAGACTATATCAGAAATAGACACATTTTCACTTTCGGTATAAGCCAGTAAATCTACTCCTTTATCTATTGGGAAAGGTAATTTAATGGCTGTTTTACCTGCCAAAGACGCTCCTTCTTCTTGAATAAAACCTCCACCGACTGAAAAATAAGTAGTAGCTAAAACTAAATTTTCCTTCTTAAATGCCTTAAAAATAAGGGTGTTCGGATGTCCAGCATGTGCATTAGGATGAAAGACAATATGTTGCTTGGGTAGAAAATGGATTACTTGTTCATTAATCTTAATTTCCTCATCGGCTCTAATTTTAAAAATAATATCTGCTATTTGCTGAGTATCAATCGTTTCTGGTCGAAACCCCAATAATCCTAACTGTATCGCAACATCTGTTGCATGCCCTTTTCCTGTTTTAGATAAAGAACCGTACAAATTTATTTCAACAGCATCTATATTTTTGTTTTGCAGGTTTTCTGCAAATTCAAAAGCAGCTTTCCAAGGGCCTAACGTATGAGAACTAGAAGGGCCGACTCCAATTTTAAAAATGTCAAAAATACTTAGTCTTTCCATGGATTTTATGCATTTAGATGAACTATAAATTAGTTAATTAGCTAAAGCCAGCCTAGTAATAAAAGAACTAACCGCAGCATTGACCTCTGTTTTATGCGTTCGATTTTCTACATACCGAGAAGTTACTTTTTCCAAATGACTTCCTTTAATATGTTGATGCATCACTTTTGCCATGTCAAAAGGATGCAATGGGTCGTCGTCATTTCCAAAAATTAAACAAGGCTGGGTTATTTTAGCTAAGTCAGTCATTTCTTTAAAAGGTGCATCCGAAACCATACTTTTCAAAACCATAGGAATTGCCGTTTGCTGGGTGTCGTTAAAAACACCCATAATAGAAACAGCGGCGGTCCTCAAATGACCTTTGATATGTTGATACTCGTTATTCTTTTCAAATTTTGCTCGGGCATTTCGTTTCCCAATCAATTTTCCTGCTGATTTTAGAATCATTAGATTTTCAGGATTCCCTTTGTCCAGCCAAGCAGGTCGAACCAATACTAATCCAGCTACTTTATCTGGATAGCGTAAGGCGATATTGGTCGAAATACCAGCACCCATAGAAATGCCGCCAAAAATAGCTTTTTCGATGTTTAAATGGGTCATTAATCGAATGACTTCATCCGCATAAAAGTCGAAAGATGGCGGGTTTCCTAATCGTAGCGGCGTATCTCCATGTCCAGGACAGTCCATCGAAATTAGTTGTACTTTTTTTTGTCCACCTAATAAACTTTGGGCTTGCGCCAAATTCGACCCAAGGCCGTGTTGGAAAATGAAAGGGAAACCTTCGCCAGAAATTTTATAATTGATAATTGGTTGCATATTTACATGATGAGCGAGCGAACCCGCAGGGTAAATGTCCTGTGGACATTTAAGTGAGTGAACCGCAAAGCGGGCGGGTCGATTATGTGTATTATAGTTAAAAGTAGGTGTTTTTCAGTCAAACCAAATTTTAGGAAGACCAATAATTGATAACCTACAAGCTTAATAAAAAAGCGAAGATAACAAATTTCTTTTTTCGCAGGACTTTTGGTTTAAATTTGTCTTTTTTTCTAAAAAATATTAATTTCGGGCAAATAATGACTATTGACTCAAATTACAAAGAATAGACATTCGTTTGTGATAGTCATCGGGAGTTAGGCAATGATATAAGCTATTCAAACTACTAGTTTATACCTAAGTTTATATCTCTTTTCTCTGCTCTCTAATTTCTATTCTCACATATACAATCGAAAAATTATGAAGTTAGGCATGAATATGTTACTCTGGACAACTTTTGTCAACGAGGACTATTTTCCACATATTGAAAAAATTAAAAAAGTAGGCTACGATGGGATTGAAGTGCCTATTGATGATGGAGATGCGAAAGATTATCGGAAAGTAGGGGATTTTTTGAAAAGCCTAGGCATGACTTGTACCGCCGTTTCTTCTGTTTTTGAAGAAGAAAATCCTGCGAGCCCAGATGCCAAAATTCGACAAAAAGGAGTCGATGCTTTAAAATGGCGGATTGATATGGCGGCAGAAATGGGCGCTGAAGTTATTGTCGGCCCTTATCATTCTGCTTTTGCGTATTTTTCTGGGAAAGCACCAACGGCAGATGAACGAAAATGGAGTGCAGAAGTCTTGCATCAAGCGGCGGAATATGCTGCGGGAACTGGCGTAATTTTAACCCCCGAAGCTTTGAATCGCTTTGAGTGTTATTTATTTAATACTTTAGCTAGTATTGCTAAACTTTTACGAGAAGTGAATCATCCCAACTTACGGATGATTTATGATACGCATCATGCCCATATTGAAGAAAAAAGTCAAGGTGGCGTCATTCAAAAATATGCGGATTTAATTGCCCATGTCCATTTGTCTGAAAACGATAGAGGTACGCCTGGAACGGGGCAAGTACAATGGGATGAAATTTTTGAAAACTTACAAGCCATTGGCTATGATAAATGGTTAACCATCGAGGCCTTTAGTCGGTATAACGAAGAATTTGCCAATGGGATTAATGTTTGGCGAAATTATCAAGCGGATACGAATGAGGTATATGAACAAGGACATACTTTTATTCGGAATAGTTGGGCACGGTATGCTTGAGAAGGTTGAAAGGCGGAAGGGCTGAGAGGTGGAGAGG
>JBGCFJ010001060.1:0-12357 GCA_045106885.1 Saprospiraceae bacterium | reverse complement strand
CTTAAAGGAAAAATGGACATTCAGCAATTCCTACAGACCATTTCGAAGCTACGCTCCTTAATTTTTTACTAAAAGATCAGCGCTCTGCCCCCGTCTGTAGGAGTAATTAACCCAAAATTCCTTTAAGGAGCGTAGCTTCGGCACCACAAAAAATAAATTGAAATCTTTTTGCGGTCAATAAACTGCGATATTAACCGTAAAGCCCCAATGTTTTGGACGAATTACTGGATAACTTCCCGTTATCCAGTAATTCTAATAGTGATTTTCAAGGTGTTAAATTATCTAGCAATATTAATTGCCGAATTAATATTGGGAAGTTACTGGATAATAGGGACTCCAAAACCATTATCATTGAGATATTGCGGTCAATAAACTGCGAACTGCCAACTATTTACTGCCTACTGCATTACTTTTCTATTTTAAATTTTAAAAAAAAATCATGTATTACTTTTTTTCCTTATTGCTATTTTTAGTAGCCAGCCAAACCTATGCCCAAGACCTTTATGTAAAGACCTTTGGCAATTCGACCGCCACTCCTATTATTTATTTACACGGTGGTCCAGGGTATAATAGTGCCTATTTTGAAGCAACAACTGCGGAAAAATTAGCTACCGAAGGCTTCTTTGTAATCCTCTATGACCGAAGAGGGGAGGGGCGTTCTGAAAAAATGACTGCTAATTTCACTTTTCAAGAAACGATTGCCGATTTGTATAGCCTTTATCAAGCTTATAAAATAGAAAAAGCAATTTTGGGAATTTTAACCCAAGAGAGTCAATAAATTTTACGACATTAGCAAAAAAGATATTTGTTATGTCAAATCTACAAATCGACCTCAATTGCGACATGGGCGAAAGCTACGGCAATTACAAAATTGGCAACGACGACCAAGTCATGCCTTATATTACTTCTTGTAATGTAGCCTGTGGTTTTCATGGTGGCGACCCGCTACAAATTGAAAAAACTATCAAAAATGCCTTAAAATATGGCTTACAAATTGGGGCGCACCCTGGCCTCCCAGATTTACAAGGTTTTGGCAGACGACGCATGCAAATACCAGCAGATGAATTAAGAGCGATTATAAAATATCAGATTGCCGCAATAAAAGGCATCACGGAAAGTTTGGGCGGTAAATTGACTTATGTCAAACCACATGGGGCTTTATATAATATGGCTGCAGATGATGCTGCAATTGCCCAAAGCATAGTGCAAGCCATTCAAGAAATAGACGAAGCAATGGCTTTTATGGGTTTGGCTGGAAGTGAACCGATGGAACAGACCGCTAAAAAAGCAGGCATTCGATTCATCGCCGAAGCCTTTGCGGATAGGCGCTATACACCGAATGGTCGCTTACAATCTCGTAGTATAGAAGGGGCGGTTATTCACGATGTTCAAAAAGCAGCAGCACAGGTATTAGCTTTGGCTAAAGATAAACAGGTAACTAGCAGTGAAAATACGATTCTAAACTTAGCTGCTCAAAGTATTTGTATTCATGGCGATAATCCGAAAATTGGGGCAATTTTGCAAGCTATTGATATTGTTTTGTCGAAAAATAAGATTAGTAAACATAAATTTTAGTATTTTGTACGCTTTATTTTATGTATTAAACACCTCGACTTTATGAAAAAATATTACTTGTTTTCCTTTATTCTTTTGCTAACCATAACTTCCTGTCAACAAAAATCGACTACTTATCAGCCCGAAGGATTAAGAAAATTATCTGCCGAAGAACTGATAGAACGAGCGAAAAAAGGAGATTTTGGTAATGTAGAAGATATTATTTTAAAAAATGAAAAGGGAGAAATTATCGCAAGAGATGCCTTAGAAAAAATGGGTGATTTAAGTGATTATTGGACAGACCCTTATGTAAATAAAGAAGGAAAGGTCGTAGAAGCAATTTTTAGGAAAGCAACGGAAGCAGATAATGAATTGAGGAATAAAATTATGGAAATTGCGAACCCTATACCAGCAATAGAGTCAGTAGCTATAAATTGTGCTAACAAGGGCGAAATCTTAGACCAAGTATATGAAAGTGACCAAAAAGGTGGTCGAAAAGCTATTGATAATCAAGAAGATTTAAAAAATCTTTCCATCATTGTTAGTTTGCTTGAAAAATGTGGAATGCCTACTTTGGAGGAAGTTTCGCAACAACAATTAATGGCAATTTGGTTAGTCATTCAACATAGTGACTTACATTATATGAAACTATATGCACCCATGCTCGAAGCATCTGCAAAAAGAGGTGATTTGGATTTGAGTATGATGGCATTAACAAAAGACAGAATATTAATGTACGAAGGAAAACCACAAATCTATGGGTCGCAAGTTTCAAATGGTAAACTATGGGATTTAATGGAGCCAGAATATGTTGATAAGCGGCGAAAAGAAGTCGGCTTAGGCCCATTAGCAGATTATTTGAAAATTTTTGATATTTCCTTCAATGTGCCGCAAAAAAATTAATTATGAAACATGCCTTTAAAGAAATCATTACCACAGAAGCTGAGTTGAGGACTATTCTAGGCACACCCAGTGAAGTTGTGAAAAATAAGACGATTACGGTCATTGATAAGTATTGTCGAAAATTCATCGAACATTCGCCTTTTTTGACGATTGCTTCGACCAATGGTAAAGGAGAAACGGATGTGTCGCCAAAAGGAGACCCTGCTGGTTTTGTTAAAATATTGGATGAAAAAACACTAGCAATTCCTGAAAGATTAGGGAATAAAAGAGCGGATACTTTTGTGAATATTTTGCATAATCCAAGTATAGGACTGTTGTTTTTTATTCCTGGTATCAAAGAAACGTTAAGAGTCAACGGTAAAGCACAAATTGTAACCGATTTGGCAATTAGGGAACAGCTAACGGTTAAAAATAGATTGCCTCAATTTGTTTTAATTGTACACGTAGAAGAGGCGTTTATGCATTGCTCCAAATGTATGGTTCGGTCTAAATTATGGACAGATATTGACCCTGATATTCGTCAAAAAGTACCCACTTTGGCAGAAATAATTATAGACCATGCTAAATTGGAAGCGCCTGTAGACCAAGTTGAAATGTACTTGAAGGAGAGTGTGAAAAATCATTTGTATTAAGTACTAACTCATAATTAGAGTCTGTCCGTAAAGTCATCAATTTTCCCTGACTTACAAAGTTTTCAAAACTTGGGACGTCTCAATTAGTTGACACTCAGACTTCCCAAGTTGCAAAACTTTAGTTGGGAGCTTCGACCCATTTTGCCGTTTTATGCTGTGGGTAATCAGTAGAACTCCAAGTTCTAGAAGCACTTCCCAAACAATTTATTTTAGAATAAACACTATTAACTATAATGAAAGAAGCAGAATTAAAAAAATTATCTATCCATCAACTAAAAGAGAAAATAAGAAGTCTTTGGATTTTTATTGGTGTTTTTATGGTAGTGATTGGCGGCTATATTTTTTCCTTTGTAGAAGATTATTGGAATGGGATTGCCATTGATTCAAACATGTTCATTATTATGATTTGTAGTATAGGTGGAATGATTTCCTTATTTCCTGGATTAAATGCACTTCGAAGAGAATTAACGAGTAGAAATTGATACCAACTATAAAATTATACGGCGACCAAGCCATCCTTATTAATTTTGAACAAAAAATTGACCCTGCTATCAACGCAGCAGTTATTGCTTTGAAAAATGCCATCGAAGCAGCAGCTATTTCTGGAATTACCTTTATGATTCCCGCCTATTGCTCCTTAACCATCGGTTACAATCCTGCTATAATTGAGTACAAAATTTTAGTAAAAGTAATTGAGCAAATTATAGCGACTCAGCCAAATAACCCAACAGATAATCCAGCCCAAAAAGAAGGACGTCAACTAAAAATCCCCGTTTGCTACGAATTGCCTTACGCCTTAGATTTACTCGAATTAAGCGAAACCAAAGAACTCTCGGTGGACAAAATCATCGAACTACATACCAGCCAAACCTACAAAGTATATATGCTAGGTTTTATGCCAGGCTTTACTTTTATGGGCAAAATTGTTCCAGCCTTGGAATGCAAACGAAAATTAAGCCCTAGATTACAAGTACCTGCAAGTTCGGTTGGCATTGCAGGATTTCAAACAGGCATTTACCCCACAACTTCCCCTGGTGGTTGGCAGATTCTAGGTAGAACCCCCTTAAAAATTTTTAACCCACAAAAAGCAAACCCTTTCTTATTCCAAGCAGGGGATGAAGTAACCTTCTACCCAATTGCAAAAGAGGAATTTTTAAGCATAGAAGCAAGTCAATGAAATTCATCAATTTTAGTAAACCTCACTTATTATTTTTTGGCAGTATTCTCATACTTTGGTTGATTACGGTAGTCGTACCCATCAAGGTGATAGATTTACAATGGCATGATACTTATTGGGTTATTGCCTTTTACCATTTAGCAATTCCTATTAGCATCATTTTTGGAGGTATTGGTTTGTTATATTGGCTATTTAGACAAAAATCAATGATTAAATGGATGACTGTTTTTCACACCTTGATAACTATTTTACCAATATTCACTTTTTTTATAATCAATGGTTTTTCAAGTGAGGCCGAAGCAGACTATATTGCAGCCGATATGATTAGTCGAAGCAAACCTTACTTTATAGTAGTACTACTTTCCCTCTTTGGACAGATTTTATTTGTGCTAAACTTATTGATTGCTTTATTCAAAAAAAGGTAGTGCTACATTTGTAAGGCTATGTCTAAGTAAACCCCATAAGAAACATTGAGTTTATAAAATATTATAGCCTTATATTTATAGCACTACCCAAAAAAACGGATAAATAATAGTCCGTTACTAATATCCGAGATGCTAACATCCGTGATGCCAATATTCGAGATGCTAACATCCGTGATATATTTACAGCTCAAAAAGCCGTGTTACCTAAATCCGTATTAAATGACCACTTTTCATTTCCTAAAATCAGGCATTCAAACCCTAATCCAAGACCAAGGACGCATCGGCTACCAATCCTACGGTGTACCAATCAGCGGAGTCATGGATAAAAAAAGCGCTGCTTTAGCCAATGAATTAGTCGGAAATGATTTAGATGTTCCTGTTGTAGAAATGGCACTTTTAGGCCCAACTATCAAAATATCGGGAAACTGTCAAATAGCCATTACTGGTGCTAACTTATCCCCGAAAGTAAATCAACAACCCATTCCACTTTATGAAACCATCAATCTAAAAGACGGAGACTTACTAAAATTTGGTGGTGCAAAAAATGGTTGCCGAGCCTATTTAGCGATTCGAGGCAACTGGCAAATTAAAAAGTGGCTAAACAGTTATAGTGCCTTACCATACAGTGGGGACAAAGCGACTCCTCAAAGTTATATTCAAAAAGGCAGTATTTTAAGAGTCCAATCAAACCCTAGAATTTCTAAAAGAATTGCACCCATAGAAAGACGGCCTCAGTTTCCAACCGCCTTAAATGTTCGAGTATTACCAGGCCCTGAATTTGAGTATTTTTCTAACTATACCATCGGATATTTTTTTAGCAAAAGCTATAAATTAACCCAAGAATCTAACAGAATGGGCTATCGACTAGATACAATGCTAAGGGATTTTAAACCAACAAAAGAAGTCATTTCTGCGGGTATTATGCCCGGAACGATTCAAATTACCAGCGCTGGACAACCTGTGATTTTGATGAGAGATGCCCAAACTGTAGGTGGCTATTACCGCATTGCAAATGTCATTACCGAAGATTTGAATAAATTAGCACAATTAAAACCCGGAGATAAAGTGGCCTTTTCTTTGATTAGAGTAGAAGAACTCATTCAATAGTAAATCTTAATCCCTAACTTTACCCATAATTTGATTGACTCATATAAGTTTCGAGTAATAAATTAGTGTTCGACCAAGCATGATTTGACGCGTATCGTTTTTCCCGAAAAGACACTTGGAGGTCTTGAAGACACTCCAAGGTTAGGTAGCAAAAAACTTGGAGCGTCTCTCAGACTTCCAAGCGTTTGAACTAAACCATCCGTCATTTTAAATTTGATGGAACATCAGTAACTCGAAACCAGCAACCAGCAACTAGCATGGAAAAGCTCACAAAGCAAACCATTAATATCATTAGAACCACTCAACGGAACAATATCGACTTGACGCAATTGGCGGATAATAAAGCAAATGTCCTTCTGAGTTTGAATGCCATAATGATTACTTTTTTGCTCCCCATGATTCTCTCTAATTTAGAGGCCATCATCCAAGGCTATTTGTACATTCCTTTAATTATCCTAGCCATTACTTGTTTTTCAACTATTTATATTTCTGCGATTGTCTTAAAACCTTCCAATTTAGACGAATACAGAGCAAGCCCTTCTGACGACCCTGATACCCAATTTAGCCCCTTTTTCTTCGGCAATTTCTATAGAATGGAGCCCGATGAATTTTTTGAATACATGAGCGAATCTGTTGCTAAATCAGAAATGGTCAAATCTCACTTAGTACAAGACTTATACTACATAGGCAAACGATTAGGCTATAAAATGGATAGAATCCGTTTAGCATTTAATATCTTTCTAGGTGGCTTATTTCTAACCTTATTTTCCGCTGCTGGGGTTATTTATTTTCTATAGAAATGAACTTTAATTTAATTTTAATGTTGTAACATTGATTTATTTTAAGTAATTTTTAAACTGCTCCTCTAACATTTTTAATCATAATAATCAGCGAAATCAGCGTCAAAAATACAGCATTATGAATTCTAGACCTATCCTATCCATTCACCCACTAGGCTTCCCTTGGAAAACCCAAGACCCATTTTTATTCTGTGCCTATCACAAAGATGACTACCCCAAAGGCAATGACGAATTAGGTCCAGCCGCTTCGTTAGCAGGTCGAAACCTAGGACAAGACTTTGTAATTAAAGATGGTTGGCGGATGTATCACGGACAGAAAGTGCCAGGTTTCCCATCCCATCCACATCGAGGTTTTGAAACGGTGACGATTGTTAATAAAGGGTTTGCAGACCATTCGGATTCACTAGGCGCTACAGCGAGGTTTGGCGAAGGAGATGTACAATGGTTAACTTCTGGCAAAGGATTACAACATTCTGAGATGTTTCCCTTATTAAATAAAGCGGAAGAAAATCCGCTAGTCTTATTCCAATTATGGTTAAATCTACCCAAAAAAGATAAAATGGTGGACCCGCATTTCAAAATGTTGTGGTCAGAAATCATTCCTATTATCGAACATCAAGATGCTGCTAATAAAAAAACAAATATTCAATTAATCGCAGGCAAAATAGGGGAAACTATTGCTCCTAATCCAACCCCCAATTCATGGGCTGCAAATCCAGAAAATGAGGTAGCTATTTATAATATTACCATGGAAGCAGGTGCAGAATGGACTTTGCCCATAGCCTCCGAAGAAATAAATCGCTCTTTCTATTACTATAAAGGAGAAACTTTAGATTTAGCTGATTTAGACATTCAACCCGACCACGCCATAGAATTAAATCCGACAATAGCAACAACTATAAAAAATGGCCCAACAGAAAGCCGAATCCTAATTCTACAAGGCAAACCGATTAACGAACCAGTTGCTCAACACGGCCCATTTGTGATGAACTCAAAAGCAGAAATAATGGAAGCTTTCAAAGAGTATCAACAAACCCAATTTGGTGGCTGGCCTTGGGGCAGTCATGCACCCGTACACGCCAGAGAAAAAGGGCGATTTGCCAAGCATATTGATGGAACGGTGGAGATAAAAGAAGCTTAGAGAATGATGAATGATAAACGATGAATGATGAATTCGTCTATTATTGAAGAAAAGCGCTTGTATCCGTAGCAAATATTAATTTATGGTAAAAGAGTAGGCTACAGATTAGGTTTGTTTACGGATACAAATGTCTATTTTTAGAAAAATAATTTTCAAGCGATTCAGACCCCGCATCACGGTGGCGGCTGCCTGTCAAAAAATGCATGAGTAAAGTCAATTCCAAACCGTTTACGGATGGGTTGCCATTTTTTGACTTGATTTTTCATGCACAACATTCCCCAAATGTTGTTGCCTATTTTATCTAAGAAAAAAGAAAGCCCTCATAAGGAGAATTTTCCTAAAATGTAATTTTAAAATCCCCTACTCAACCACCATCCCCCGAATCTCCTTCTGCTTCCCAATCTGCGCAATCAAACTTTTCAAATGCCGAGCATCCTTCACTTCCAATTGTGAAAAAGCATATAAATCCACACTAAACAATAGAATAGGGTAGAGCATAAACAGAATAGTCAACGAAGTAAAAAGCATCATCCCATTGAGGACATTTAGAGCAGCTATGCCTTTAAAGGGCAAATTCCAACTGACAATGTCCACAAAGAACCAGGTCAAAGAAGTATCTAATAAAGAATAAAATAAACCACAGATAAGGAGAATAATAAAGGTAAGCGAAATCAATTTAAAATAAGCAGCGCCTAAAAGGTGAAAGGTTTGCACCAATCCTTTGATATACCAAATATTTTCTCGCTGCATAGTAAACAACCAAAGCAGAATAACTGGAAATAATAATAGAATAAAGAAAATAGTATAATTATCACCGACTCTAATCAGCAGATACATTAAAGTAATCGGCGTCAATACTTTTAAAAATAATAATAGATTGTCTTTACCATTTCTGAAAGCAGAACTAGCTGTTGCTTCCTTTAAAATCAGGTCATTATAAAAAATGGACAAGCCTGTAAAAATCAGGACGACTAGAAAAGGCAGGATAAAAACCTGTTCGTGACTAAAAAATTGCCCGATATTGCCAAAGACATTATTAAACACAAAAAGGTCCGCAAAACTATCCGCTTCGTGTGTGCCTATGACCGTAATACCAAAAAATAGACTAGCTAGCATCGCCGCTCCTGCTATTTTCCAAAAATGATTGCGGTAGATAATAAAAGTATCTCCGAATAAAGCGCCCGTTTTTTTAATAGCCCCAAAATCAATACGCTGTACTTGGTCTGGTTGTAACTCATACTTTGAGGTCATTACCTTAAATCCCGTCTTGGATTTCTGATAAGGATACCAAACAAAATACCAAATAACGAATGCCAAACAAAGTAAAATAAAAGCAGCCCTAACCAAATCGGGTAATTCCGTATGTCGAGTAATATAGCCCTCAATAAAACCTGCTGCTATAAAAATAGGAATCAAACCCATCATTATTTTCAAGCCTCGCCTCGCACTTATCTGAAAGGCTTTTAATCTAGAGAGTGTACCTGGGAAAACCCAACCTTTGCCCATTGTAATGCCTGCCGCTCCAGCAATAATAATTGCCGAAATCTCTAAAGTCCCATGCATCCAAATCGTCAAAAAAGATTCTAGAAAAACGCCTTGCGTATAAAAGAAATACTGAAACGCCCCCACCATAATCCCATTCCGAATCAAAATACCAATCGACCCAATAGCCGCAAAAGCCCCCATCACAAAAGTCAGTAACGCCACAAAAATATTATTGAAGGTAATACCCACTGACATCCCAAACTGCCCTTGGTCTTTATAAACTGCCATCGGGTCGCCTTTCTTAATATTTTCAATCGTCATATCCACATAACTATCCCCCAAAATAATTCTGGGAAAGTCCACATCCATAGCGGTAGATAAGGCGCCAATAAGCGCTGCCCCCACAAAAACTAAAAAAGACAGCAAGAAAGCCTGCCGAGCATCATACACTAATTTAGGCAATTCTTCCTTCCAAAAATTGGTAAACCGTTCTGCTGGTGATTGTTTGTTTTTATAAATATTGGTAAAAATGACCTGCGCCAAGCCATTCAGATAAACCCTTACTGAGCGATTTTTATAAAAGGTACGAGCATAAGACAAATCATCCGTCACCTTAATAAATATTTCGTTGAGGGTATCAGGGTTTTGATGCTCCTTTTTTAAGACTTCTTGGTATTTCTGCCATTGGTCTTTATTGTCTTGGATGAATTTTGTTTCGCGCATTGGGTTGGTGTTTGCTATTACTGGATAACGGGAAGTTATCCAGTAATTTTACTTTTATAATTGCACTAAAATACAAGAAAATAAGAGGAAAGCCAAATGAGAGAAACGACTGAATATAAAGTGTTAAAACTTCAAAATTACATTGCGTCTATTTTTGACTTATTGTAAAACTACAACCAACAGCTACAACCACAAAATATAACTTACTAGTATTGCGTACTAAAATTCCCCTCTATTTTAGTCAAGAAAAATTATTGGTTTGTTGATGCTTCCCTCAGTAATCATCTCTCTATTTGTTTAACCATTAAAACAAAAACTCATGACCTTCAGTTTATAATCGACGTAAGTCCTCTGGATTTTTTTATAACTCTTATGCGGTACTCATTACCTACCTTAGCAGACACAACCTATAATAACCCATTCAATCTCGTCCAACCTGTGTTGAACAAAATCCTATTTAAAACTTCCTACACCTTATTATATAGTATAGGTAAGGCCAAATAGTCAGAATGCTGATGTATAAGGATACTATTGTAGTTTGGAAATGGATTTCCAAGCGTAAAACAATAGGTATAAAGGAATAGTTAGGCTAGAAGTAATCACTTTAAAAAGCACATTGAGTATTTTGAAAGTTAAAAAGGCAAAAATCAAAAGAATACTTATTAGTCATTAGCAGTCGATGCTACCTAAACCACAACCAGCAACTTATTTAATTCCCCATATTTAACCCTGAATTTTAAACAAACCCCTTCATTCCCCCTATAAAACAGCCCTTTCCTCAACTTTCCTTTATTTTTGTATATTAAATCCCCAATATATTTACCGTTGCAATTATTGTTAACAGAATATTATTCTGAAATAATCCAATTATTTTAAATTTTTAAAATTAATCCTTTTTATTTCAAAAAAAAAGGAAAAAAATTGGGCAAAAGGCTTGTGAGAACTCTAAAAAGAATATACTTTTGCGCTCGCTTAGGAAGCTAAGCAAAATCGGCAAAAAAGTTGATTTAAAAGATTGAAAAAAAAGATAATTTATTTTGCATTAAAATTTGGTTTTAAGAATAAATAAATATACTTTTGCACCCGCTTAGAAAGCTGAGCATTTAAAGGGTAAAAAAGAGCTTGAAAAAAATTCAAAAATAAATTAAATTTTTTTAGAAAAAAGCTTGGAAATATCATTTAAAAGTTAGTATCTTTGCGCTCCGAATTGAAACATCGGAAAAATAAATAAGACATATAAAAGAGTTGATTTGAAGAAATTAACTAGTATATATAAAAAGACATATAGTAAAGTTGGTTTATAGAAATCGACTGAATATATAAAAAGACCTTAGTTTAGATTACATTTTCGGATGTAGTTTAAATTATAAAAAGTTCCTTGACAATATGGGAAGAAGACAATAAGCACTTTTAAAGCGTATTAAAAAGTTAAAAAATACGAAGTGGTTAAATTATTCCACTCAAAAAAAATAACTTGAATTTCTTTTTGAGATTCAGGAAAGAACTTTACTATGGAGAGTTTGATCCTGGCTCAGGATGAACGCTAGCGGGAGGCTTAATACATGCAAGTCGAACGGTAACAGGGAATCTTTTCGGAGAATCTGCTGACGAGTGGCGCACGGGTGAGTAACGCGTACACAATCTACCTTTCACAGGGGGATAGCCTCGGGAAACTGAGAATAATACCCCATAGTATATACTGATCGCATGATCTAGTATATTAAAGCTCCGGCGGTGGAAGATGAGTGTGCGTTAGATTAGCTAGTTGGTAAGGTAATGGCTTACCAAGGCGACGATCTATAGGGGGCGTGAGAGCGTGATCCCCCACACGGGTACTGAGACACGGACCCGACTCCTACGGGAGGCAGCAGTAAGGAATATTGGACAATGGGCGAAAGCCTGATCCAGCCATCCCGCGTGCAGGAAGACGGCCCTCTGGGTTGTAAACTGCTTTTGTATAGGACGAAACGCCTTCATTTATGAGGGTCTGACGGTACTATAAGAATAAGCATCGGCTAACTCCGTGCCAGCAGCCGCGGTAATACGGAGGATGCGAGCGTTATCCGGAATCACTGGGTTTAAAGGGTGCGTAGGCGGGAAAATAAGTCAGAGGTGAAATCTGGTCGCTTAACGATCAAATTGCCTTTGAAACTGTTTTTCTTGAAATATGATGAGGTTGGCAGAATGTGACATGTAGCGGTGAAATGCATAGATATGTCATAGAATACCAATTGCGAAGGCAGCTGACTGGTCATTATTTGACGCTGAGGCACGAAAGCGTGGGGAGCGAACAGGATTAGATACCCTGGTAGTCCACGCCCTAAACGATGTATACTCGATGTTTGGATTTATTTCTGGGCATCCAAGGGAAACCATTAAGTATACCACCTGGGGAGTACGTCGGCAACGA
>JBGCFJ010000106.1:0-4493 GCA_045106885.1 Saprospiraceae bacterium | reverse complement strand
TTTTCTCCTAAATGTTCCAACATTTGGGCAGCAGACCAAAATTGACCGACAGGATTAGCAATTTCTTTCCCTGCAATATCAGGAGCTGACCCATGAATGGGTTCAAACATACTAGGATAGTCTTTTTCAGGATTGATATTCCCACTTCCGCCTAAGCCCAAACTTCCCATAATTGCTCCACCCAAATCACTTAAAATATCCCCAATCATATTGGTAGTCAAAATCACATCAAAGTATTCTGGATGTAAAACAAAATTGGCAGAGGCTGCATCTACATACATTGGACGATAGCTTACATCAGGGTATTGCTGTGCCACTTCTCCAACAACTTTGTCCCAATAACCAAGGGTGTAAATAAGGGTATTAGATTTAGTCACATTGGTCAAATGCTTGCGCCTTTTTCGGGCTAATTGGAAAGCGTAATGAGCTACCCTTTCGATTCCTTGGCGTGTAAAAATCGCCGTATCGGTTGCTAAACCTTCTGATTTTTCTGGATATAGAATCCGTCCATTCTGTACAAATTCGCCTTCGTTGTTCTCTCGGATAATGACAAAATCAATATCTTTTTCTGTCTTATTTCGCAAAGGACTTTTGATACCTGGCCATAATTTGACTGGTCGGTAATTGACATATTGTTTAAAGGCGGTTCTTACTTTATTGGTATAATCTTTAAAAGGTAAGCGGTCATCTACTTCTGGCAAACCTACGGCACCAAAGAAAATTGCATCGAATGCTGTCAAAGTTTCCAAACCATCATCTGGCATAAACTGCCCTGTTTTTTGGTAATAACCCGCCCCAAAGGGGAAACTGGCTGTTTCTATTGCAAACCCATGTTTATCAGCAGCTTTTTGCACTAATTTCATCCCTGCTGGAACAATTTCATGCCCAATTCCATCACCGTTGATAACTGCTATTTTGTAGGTATTCATCTTTCTATTTTATTTAATTGATTGATAAGTACCAAAGTTATAATTAGAAAGTCTATTCGCTATCCTGTACTGTTCTGTAATAAAACATTGCTTTTACCCCATATAGTACAGGATACTTATACCTAGATAAAGGCATAGTTTTGAATCGTTCAATCGTGAATTATGCTTATTTATCTACCAATAAAAATCAAATTGAGCCAACTTGAAAAATAATATGTCCTACCTTAAATTATCCATATCCATTAGCTCTTTAGTCCTTTTTTTGCTTACTCAGTCTTGTATTGCTACCAAAAAGCAAATGCCTGCCCAAGTAACAGCCAAAAGCCCAACTATCGTTGAGGAATTATTAATAGATTCTGTTTGGGCAGCTAATAAAGTCTCTTTCGCTTTGCGGACAGTTGGGGATAAACAATTTGTGGCTTACTATGATAAAAATCGAATGATGACTGTTGCGATGAGAAAAGTGGGGAGCAACATTTGGCAGAAAAAGACGCTTCCCAATCAATTGAATTGGGATTCTCATAATTACGTTGCTTTGGGTATTGATGAAATGGGGTACTTGCATGTAAGTGGTAATATGCATGTTAATCCCTTAGTTTATTTTCGGAGTACCCATCCTTATGATATTAATAGCCTAAGGGCTGTCCATAAAATGACGGGGATAGAAGAATCTGATGTCACCTATCCTAAGTTTTTTTATGATAAACACGACCGTTTATATTTTTCTTACCGTTCTGGCACTTGTGGCAATGGAAATATTCTCGTTAACCAATTTCATCCTACAAAGGGAAATTGGGTACGCTACCTCGATAAACCGCTGTTTGAAGGGATTGAAGAAACAGATGACCGGGCTGCTTATCACCGATTCGTCAAAGATTCCAATGGAGATTTTCATTATATATGGATGTGGCGATGGACACCCGAAGTTGCCACTAGTCATCAAATTTGTTATGCGACCACCCCTGATTTACTAAATTGGAAAAATGCCGCAGGAACGGTTGTTAACCTACCTTTTCGACCAGATGACAAACAATTAATTGTGGACCCTAGTCCGTCAGAAGGAGGGATGCATAATAGTAAATACCAAATAATCTTAACCAAAAAAGATAAACCTATTATTGGTTATTTGAAATATGACGAAAAGGGACTGACTCAACTATATGTAGCCAAATTTGAGAATGGGCAATGGAAACGTAAAAAAATAAGTGATTGGAATTTTAGATGGCAATTTTTTGGTGGTGGAGATAAAATGACCAAAGGTGCTAGTTTTAACTTGAATGGCTTTACCCCAGATGGCTTATTGACGATTGACTGGTCAACGGAAACCAATAAGTCGGGTGTTTATCTAGTTAATCCGCAAACGCTTGAACGTATTAATAGCGCAATTCCAATCCGTCCAAAATATCCAACGGCAATACATCAGCGACTAACCAATCATTCAAAAATGTCGGTCAACCTAAAAGCAGGTAGTGGACTAACTAACGGAAAAAATAAATTTCTTCTTAAGTGGGAATCAATGGGAAAAAGTCATGGTCGGCATGCGCCTAAAGTAATACCGAATAAGCCTTTGAGTCCTTTAAAACTAGTGGTTTTAAAGCCTTAATTTTTCATACAGAACAGAACAGAACAGGATAGTTAGCATTAACGCTACCTGTACATTTGAATATTTAATATAAACAAAGTTAGATATAGGTAAAAAAGGAATTATCAGATAATTTAATTTCTTTTAAAAGTCTGTCCTCCCTTGTCTTGCTTAGTATCTCAAAAGAATCTATTTAAACATTAAACTAAAAATTTTACGCTTATGGGAATTATATTACGAGCGATTTTTTTCAACAAGTCAGCTAAAACAACTGGCTTACTTATCGTAGGGCTACTGTTTTGTAATAGTCTGCTGGCGCAACGTACTATAACAGGTACTGTTTCAGACGAAGGAGGAGAAAGACTCATTGGAGCAAGCGTTCAAGTGCAAGGTACATCTACAGGCGCTGTAACCGACATAGATGGGAATTATTCTATCAACGTATCCGAAGATGCCAAAACATTAGTATTTACTTATACTGGTTACAGCGATGAGGAAATAAACATCGGAGCATCCAATGTAGTGGATGTCACTCTATCAGAAGGAGTAGAACTCTCCGAAGTCGTTGTTATTGGATACGCCCCGATAGCACGAGAAAAAGTATTAGGAGCAGTAAGTTCTGTTAATTCAGAAGAAATTGTTGAGAATACGCCTGTATCTGCTTTTGATGCGGTACAAGGTAGATTAGCGGGTGTCCAAATATTAACAAATGGTGGACCTGGTTCGGGATTTGACATTAAGATAAGAGGTGTTTCTACCTTTTCTTCAGGCACATCCCCATTATATGTCGTAGATGGTCAACAATTGGAAAATATTGACAATATTGACCCAAATGATATTGAATCCTTAGAGATATTAAAAGATGGGGCAACCGCAGCCATTTATGGGTCTAGAGGTGCAAATGGAGTGGTTTTAATTACCACAAAATCAGGGTCGTCTAAAGGGGTCAAAGTAAATGTTACTGCTAATACTGCCATTACTAATTTAAATGGTGGACTTCCTTTGTCGAACACCGCACAGCGAATTGAATACGAAGATATTAGAAGAAATAATAGCGGTCCTTTAACGGGTGTCCAAAGGGACTCTTTTAGTCTATTAAACCGAAACTCTTATGACCTTCAGGATTTAGTTACCAGAACTGCCATCAGAAATCAAATCAATGTATCGGTTAGTGGAGGTAATGAGAAAGCACAAGTTTATTGGAATACGGGTGTCCAAGACCAAGAAGGTATTATTGTGAATAGCTCTTATCAAAGAGTAAATTCTCGATTAAAGTTGAATTTCAAGCCAGTTGAGAGATTGCAATTAGGAACAAATCTTAATGTATCTTATGAAAATAAATTGGGGTTAAACGAAAATCAGGTATTCCAGCAAATGGTAGAACGGATTCCTTATTTTCCTGTTTTCGAACCTAATGGGACCTTTACTCCAGAAATTGCTGGCCGACAAAATCCAGTAGCAGAGGCTAACCTAAGAACTTTAAGACAACGAAATTTCCGTTCTCAGCTTTTTAGTTTTGCAGAATTCAAAATACTTCCAGCCTTATCTATTAAATCTACCTTAGGTATTAATTTTAGATATAGATTAGACAATGATTTTGAACCAGTATTGACCCAAAATCCTAGAAGTCCAATACCTAGAGGGGCAGAAAGAAGGACTTTAGCTTATGATATTCAGCAAGAAAATTTCTTAAACTATATCCAAGAGTTTGGTAAGCATAGTGTGAGTGCTTTTGCAGGAATGCAGACCCAACAATATTTTCAAGAAGGGTTTAATATTCGAGCAAATTTTGTTTCCGATGCTATTCAAACCTTTAACAATATTGACCCACTAACACTATCTATCAATAGTGGTACAGCTAATGAACGACATAATTTGGTGTCTTTATTCGGTGGGTTTAACTATGATTTTGATAATAAATATTTAATAGGAGCTACGATTCGTAGAGATGGTTCTTCTCGTTTTGGGGAGGATAATAAATA
>JBGCFJ010001059.1:0-3281 GCA_045106885.1 Saprospiraceae bacterium | reverse complement strand
CTTGTGCTTTGCGTGTCTAACGTAATCGCCAAATTTATTTGGCTGATTCAAAATATTGACTGTCAGTAATTTATGAACCTACCAAATAAATTTGGTGGTTACGAGCGGAACAAAATCGACTTTACGGACAGACTCTAATTAGACAAATTCACTTCTGTAATATATCCATAGCTGCCAGATGATTAATCGGAGAAGCTAGCAATGTTACTTGGAGATAATTTCAGTTATCTGTTTTTTAAACCACAGGGTACTACTCAATTCGGAATATTGTAAATTTTGTCGTTGAGGAATCGTCTTTCCATAATCTTTCATTGGAAAAAATGGGTAAAAATCTGCTAGTTTATCACTAGTCAAAGATTGGTAAATCTCTTTAGCGGCAGCTTGGTTTTCACTTGTGTTCTTAAACCATTTAGGCGCTTTATGACTCATTTCTCGGTAGAATGGATAAGACATTCTATTGGGTACTAAGCTGTATACAAAATTATCCTTAACAGCATTTTTAGCCTCAACTAATGCTTGGATATAAGCCACTTTATCAAACGATTTTTGTTGTTCATTAAAGTATTCTTGTAAATTATCGGGGTGCAGTAAATAATTTTCAATACTATACAATCGGAGGATTTTTAGATTGGGGTAAAATTTTTCTAGCCCATCAATTTCTGTTTCTGTAAGGAAACCTCGGCGCATCAAAATTAAATCTAGCATCAAAATCTATTAAAGACTTAGGGGCATCTTTATCTTTGGCTAAAATATCTTTTTCAAAATCTAGCCCAGACATCGCAATTCTAGGAACGATTCGCATACTACTTCTACCTATGAACTTTACAGGTTCTGCCTCCTTTCCTATATCTTTATCTAATCCAAAAACTATCATTGGATTTAAGTCTTCCTTTTTTAAATAATAATTATCTTTTTCTTTTTCTGCATCCTTTTCTGGCTTCGACATATAATCAAAAGCGTCAAATACACTACTTTTCCCACTTCCATTACTACCAATAAGCAATACTAATTTAGCGGAAGAAGGTATTCCTTCTATCACTAAATCCGTAAATCGCTTAAAGTTTTGAATGCGTACTTCTGTTATCCTCATTTTACAATAAATTATTTAAAAAGCGAAAATAGTTTATTTCTGAAAATTAAACCAATTAATCCACTTTTATGAACTTCCGACTAATATTTTGTTCATTCAACCTAATTTTTACCAAATAAATTCCATCTGGAAAATTACTCAAATCTACAAATTGATTAAATTGATGGCTACTTGAATATTGTTCCTCAAAAATAATTTGCCCAGTCATATTCAAAACTTGTAAAAAAATTGACGCTCTTTTTATCAAAGATAATGTTATTTGTGTCTGTCCTGTTGTTGGATTGGGAAACAGTCTAAAATCCGCAATATTCGTCAATACCTCTGTTGTTGAAGTCGTCACTTCATTCGGCAAAATTGTAATGTTATCTATATCCAACCAATAATCATTTGTTGCCCAAAGTGCCCTAAATCTTATCAGCCCCCTACTTCTAGCCATAACATCCGCACCATTTATATCCATGATGCCATTAATCCGAGATTAAAAAATTATCCATGATAGTAATATCCGTGCTACTTTCACAGCTCAGAGAGCCGTGTTACTGTCAAATATCATCCAACTCATCCAATTCCGCATCCACAAAACTATCGACCAATACATTTTTTCGCACAAAATTACACCAAGTACAATGTGATTCGCCACAGCCTTCGTAAAAATCATGGGCTAGTATCTTCTGATAGGTATCGACGACTAATTCACCGATGAGTTGAGCTTCGTCTTCGTTAATTGTGATTTTTTTGCTCGCCAATTGTCCTGATGGGTCAGGGTCTACATAGAAAATTTCGCCACTGATGACCTTTTGTGCCGTTGGTCGATGGGCTTCGTAGAGCAATTTATAAAAAACCAATTGCCGCCAATAAGTCCCTCCATAGGGTTTGGCATTACTTGGGCGTGCTAATTTAGCAGGATTATGACTTCCTGTTTTGTAATCTACTACATGGGCTTCTTCTTTGGTCAATTCTATCTTGTCAATTACGCCTGTCAGCGGCACGCCTCTAAATACCGTATTTTTTATTGGGTGTTCCACTAAGGTATTTTTTGACCAATTTGGTAAAAAATCCGTATAAATTCGATTTAAATTAGCGCGTCCTAAGCCTACTCTCCTCTCGTATTCTTTGGGCGTAAAATACCCTTTTTGACGCTTCATTTCTTGGTTAAAATACCCTAAGAAATATTTTTGTCCAGGATACTTTTTGCTTTCTGAGCGTTTCATTTTTTCAATCAATACCATCAAAGCATGGTGAATGGCTAAACCATAAGCAGCCGCTTCGGAAGTAACAGAAGGTACTTGCAATACCTTTTCATAATAAAAACTCAATGGGCAACGCAAATAAGCATTTAAAGAAGATATACTTAATTTAAAGTCAACCAATAATTCTTCAACAACTGCCTTTTGAATCGGTTCGATTTGAGGTTCTTTACTTTCTGACAAAATGGTTTCGTAAGCACTCAATAAAGCAGTCTGCGTCACTGTTTTTTCTTGAATCTGGATAGGATAAGTCGCTAAGATTTCATCTAAAAATTGGGTTCGGCGTAAATTCTTTCCATTATTATTCGTCTGCGCATAAGAAATCGTCAAATACTCTTTTGCCCTCGTAATTGCCACATAAAATAGTCTTCGCCTCGCCTCCATTGCATCTTCTTCTCCAGAATAAGTAATCGTATCAGGTAAGGCAAATTGGAAAGGGGCCACTTTACCTGGTTCCCAATAATCTTTCACCGCATCCAAAATAAAAACAGCTCGATATTCTAAGCCTTTTGAACTATGTGCCGTCACAAAATTTACCCCTGCCCAAGCTTGTTCCGTTTTTTGTACCCCAACTGTCAAATAATTGGCATCCATTTTACCCAATACTTCCAATAATCCATCCAACCGCATTCGAGGTTTTCTATCTACTTCTATTCGGATAAAATTCATCAAAGTAGACAATACTTGTAAGCCCCACGCTTGATTCGTTTGAGATAAAATATGTTTTAATAAACCACTTCGATTGACTAAACGCTCAATTAATAAATTTAAAGAGACATTTCGATAATCATTAATGGTCTGATTTAATAATTTGGAAAAATTAAGAATACGTGGAGTCGCTGTTAATTCCAAACTATTTAGCAAAGTTTCGTCTGCAATGGTATCTCGCCATTTTGCTTCATAGTTTCCTGCAAGGTATCGACTAATTTTTAATAGGTCAGCAT
>JBGCFJ010001058.1:0-2433 GCA_045106885.1 Saprospiraceae bacterium | reverse complement strand
GAAAGGGCGATGCAAAAACATCGCCCTTTATTTTTTGTAAAATTTCAAGTTTTTTTTAGGGATGAGGCAATTAATAATGTACCAGAAATGACGAGGTTATTTTTTCTTTTAGCAAGGCAAAATTATTCAGCATAGCCGTAGTGAAGTACTCCCCATAAGTTGGACAAAAAAATGCAATCTTTAAGGTGATAATCAACAATGTGATTGCATTAAGTATGATGAAATTGGTAGGTCTAAAAAGCAATGCTTTTATTTAAGTCTTTTGCTTATGCTAAAATACGAATTTTTCTAAAAGATTAAGCATATCAGCCCTATAAATCCTACATTTCTAGTAATTTTTTTCAGTTTCTTCCTTATTTCAATAAAGAAGGTCAAATAATTAACAATTTAATCAATTCTCAAAGTAATTTTTTTATATTACTACCATCAGGTGAAGCGGAGTGCGGCTCTGCTGAGGAGCAACCAAACAAGGAATAACCTGTGCGGATTAGAATAATTATTCTTTCCACACCGACCATCAGCTAGGTGGTCGGTATTTTATTGCCTTATTATTAGAATAAATATTCGTGTTCGCCCATGCCTAAAAAAAACCTATGTTATAGCTGTCTAGTTTTAAGGTCGTGTTCGAATAATATTTTTTCAACCTAATTTACATAGAAACACTTTTGTAACTAATTAATTATAAACGAGTTATAGAAGGAACGACTACTTCTCCAGAAAAAACTTTAGCAGGAGGTATGCCACCTAAATTTTTGTGTGGTCGCTCGTTATTATAATGTTCAAAATAAGCATTTAACGATTGCCAAGCATCTAGACCGTCTACATAAGATTTCAAGTAAACATCCTCATATTTAACGCTGCGCCATAACCGTTCCGTAAATATATTATCTATGGCTCGCCCTTTTCCGTCCATACTATGCTTTGCACCTCCTAATTTTACTGCATTTACAAAAGCATGAGCCGTAAATTGACTGCCTTGATCCGTATTTAGTATACCTATATCCACTTTTGACCATATTTTGTCCATCGCTACCAAACAAAAACTCGTCTCCATACTGTTTGATAGTTCCCATGATAGCACATACCTACTATACCAGTCGATAAAAGCGACTAAATATAAGAATCCACCTTTCATAGGAATATAAGTAATGTCCGTTCCAACTACCTGACCAGGGTATTTTATCTCCAATCCTTTCAATAAATAGGGAAATATTTGATGTTGTTCCCCCTTTCCTGGTTTTGAAGTCTGTGGCCCTGGACAAATTGCTGATAATCCCATCAATCGCAATAAGCGACGAATCCGTTTTGGATTCACCCTATATCCTTGATTACGAAGAAAATACGTCATTTGCATCACCCCGTAATAGGGGCGTTTCATATATTCTTCATCCATCAAACGCATATATAATAGATTCTCCTCTTTTTCTGGAATTGCCTGGTAATAATAACTACTTTTAGCTATTCCTAACAATTCACATTGACGATGGATACTTATTTGACTATCAGCGTTTTGTATCATGTTTCGCAGTTGGGAATTACTACAAGTTCCCAACTTTTTTTTTCAGCCACTCCAATTCCATTTGAAGTTTGCCGACTTGCCGATACAATTTATCTGTTAATTCTTCTTGAGCCTGTTTCTCTATAGCCGATTTTCGCTTATCTAAAAACAAATCTTCTAACCCGTCTAGTGCCGTACTTTTCCATTTACTCACCTGATTTGGGTGTATCAAATACTTTTTCGCAATTTCTGAAGCCGTCATTCGCTCCTTTATCGCATCCAAGGCGATTTTTGATTTTTGTTTGGCACTAAAAGTACGCCGTTTTTGTCCCATAATTTACAGTTTTTTTATACGTTTAAAGTTAACACTTTTCACCTTATTCAACTGTCCAGTTTTTGGGGAGTACTATAGTTGTCTTTATTAATACCAAATTTTGATGAGTATTCTATTGGAATTTTAGAATGTGCATTTATCATTTTACTATAGTTATTGCCTTTATTACCTCTATGTACATGAACTCCAACCGATTGCTTTAATTTTTTATTATGCTTAGAAATTCCTGAATCTATTAAGAATTTATTTTTTCCTATTTTCTTATTGTTTGGAGAAATAGTGAATGCTTTCGTTATCAATTTTGGTTCATCTCTTTCTTTTCCTCTTAAATAATAATCATTTGAGACATATTCTTTAACAGAAAAAATATCCGTAGAAGAGATTTTAGATAAATCTATTTTGACCGATTTTATTACTATACTAAGGCTATTTTTTATTCTTTTAAATTCATTGAGGTATTTATGAATTACTTCAGTATTATCTGTTATCAAAATATTTTCTTCATTCTTATTTTCAGCATAATATGTCCAGTTGTAAGAACCATTAATAAGTATCCTCTCATCAATAATACAAAATTTATTATGCATTGGCTTTTCTGGAT
>JBGCFJ010001057.1:0-5724 GCA_045106885.1 Saprospiraceae bacterium | reverse complement strand
ACTTGCAAGATTGGAATTTATCTCGTTCTCGTTATTGGGGAACACCGCTTCCTATTTGGCGAACGAAGGTCAATGAAGATGCAGGAGAAGTAGCCAAAGAAATTTGTATCGGTTCTATTGCTCAATTGCAAACAGAAATAGATAAGGCGAATGCAGCTTTAGGGAAAGCACAAGTTGTTCCTAATGATTTGCACCGACCTTATATTGATGATATTGTCTTGGTGTCGGAGGATGGCGAACCAATGTATCGAGAATTGGATTTGATTGATGTTTGGTTTGATAGTGGCTCGATGCCTTATGCACAATGGCATTATCCTTTTGAAAACGAGCAAAAATTTAAGACCAATTTCCCAGCAGATTTTATTGCGGAAGGAGTTGACCAAACACGGGGTTGGTTCTATACTTTACATGCTATTGGAACGATGGTGTTTGACCAAGTTGCTTTTAAAAATGTGGTGTCGAATGGTTTGGTTTTAGATAAGCATGGTAAGAAAATGTCTAAGCGTTGGGGCAATGCAGTTGAGCCTTTTGAAGCCTTGGCGACTCATGGCGCAGATGCCAATCGTTGGTATATGATTGCTGCTTCTCAGCCTTGGGATAATTTGAAATACGATATTGATGGAGTAGTGGAGACTAGAAATAAGTTCTTCGGTACTTTATTCAATACCTATAAATTTTACGCTGGTTATGCGAATATTGATAAGTTCAAATACAGCGAAAAGAATGTACCGCTAGAAGAACGACCACAAATTGACCAATGGATTTTATCATTATTAAATTCCTTAATCAAGGAGGTCAATCAAGATTATGCCGATTACGAACCAACGGCAGCGACTCGAAAAATCCAGACTTTTGTGATGGACCATTTGAGTAACTGGTACGTGCGTTTATGTCGTCGCCGTTTCTGGAAAGGGGAGTATTCGCAAGATAAAATTGCTGCTTACCAGACCTTATATACTTGTATGGAAGCGGTCGCAAAATTGATGGCACCCGTTGCTCCATTTTTTGCCGATTGGTTGTACAAAAACTTAAATGAAGTTTCTAAGCAAGAAAAGCATATTTCTGTTCACTTGGCAAGTTTCCCAAGAGTCAGTCACGTAGCTATCAATAAAGATTTGGAGCAAAGAATGGAATATGCACAACGTATTTCTTCTCTAGTTTTATCTCTAAGAAAAAAGGAAAGTTTACGAGTTCGACAGCCGTTACAAAAAATCTTATTGCCTGTTTTGGATGCCGCTTTTAGCGAACAAGTAGATGGGGTAAAAGATTTGATTTTAGCAGAAGTAAATGTCAAAGACATCGAATATGTAACCGATACTTCTGGTATAGTGAAGAAAAGTATCAAACCTAATTTTAAGACTTTAGGTCGAATTTTAGGGAAAAATATGAAAGCTGCGATTCCGTTGATTAATCAATTGAACCAAGAAGATATTGCACAAATCGAAGCTAGTAATGCTTATAAATTGTCGATTGATGGACAAGACTACGAATTGACCTTAGCTGATTTTGTGATTTCTGCGGAAGATATTCCAGGTTGGTTAGTGGCGAATGATGGTGATTTAACCGTTGCTTTGGATATTACTTTAACCGACGATTTGAAAGCAGAAGGTATGGCGAGAGAATTGGTTAATCGTATCCAAAACGCTAGAAAAACCAAAGATTTTAATGTAACCGATAGAATTAAAGTCGCTATAGAAAAGCATGACTTAGTGACCGCTGCGGTGGCTTCTTTTGGGGATTATATTAAGAATGAGGTTTTGGCAGATGATTTGACTTTGGTAGAGACGGTTGCTGGTGGAGAGGCTATTGAGTTGCCTGAGGAGGTGACGTTGGGGATGTTGGTGGAGTTGAATTAGTATTTAATCATTTAAAGATAATTATATGTTTATTTTCTGTCAATAAAGCTAAAATATTAAATAATGTTTTAAGGTAGTATAAGTTTATTGTAAATTTATACTACTTTTTTATATGTGTGAATGCCAAAACACAACGAATTAATACTACAAAAAAAGGTGATAGATTTGAAAATAAAGTTTATCATTTAATCCATACAGCTTTGTCAACAGGGCAACTAGGATTAATAGCTACTCAATGTAAGGTTTTTACTAAAAAAGGATATTATTCAAGGGAAAGAGAAGGTGAAATTAAATTTGACTTAACCATTGAACTGTGGCCTCCAAATTCCAAAAATTATTCCCTTCTTTATGTAATTGAATGTAAAAATTATAATCATAAAATTCCTGTTGACGATGTAGAAGAATTTTATGCAAAAATAGACCAAGTTTCAGGAGCGAATAGAAAAGGTATATTTATAACGAATAATTCTTTTCAAAAAGGAGGATATAATTATGCTAAGAATAAAGGTATTATGCTTATTGAGGTTCTATCCGATGATTCTCTTAACATAATTCTACATAAAACGAATAGAAAAGAGTTTAATCGAAAAAAAAATTTTAATAATACTAAGTTTGAGAAAAAACTTCAGAAACTAATTCTAAACCTCTTCAAAACTCCTCTCACAAAAAAAGAAAAGAGAGTTGATGGTTTAGAAATTTTATCTAAGAAGGATATAGAATCAATTGCTTTAGAAGTATTGACTGCATTTAATAAAGAAATAATTGAACAGAGGCAACATTTGAGTCTTTCATCCTTGAAAAATTACTTAACCAAGAATTATAACCTAACTTTTGTTACTAAAGAAACTCTTGATACAGATGAAGATATTCTAGGATTATATGATAATCAATCTAAATCAATAATCACTAAAAAAGAAATACAAGGAACTTCAAGATATCCGTTTGTTCTCACTCACGAAATTGGGCACTTTTTTTTACATAGTAATTTGAGAATAAATAAAAATACATACAACAATTTTAAAGATTCTGAATTCAGTTTCTTATATGATAAGTATGAATTAAAGAATCCTAAACATTGGATAGAATGGCAAGCAAACTATTTTGCTTCCTGCTTGTTAATGCCTGAATTTTTAATATTAAGCCATTTAATTAAATTCCAAGTTGAAGAGGGAATAAGAAATAAAGGGCAAATTTTTGTGGATAATCAAGAAGTAAATCAACTTTTATTTAGGAAGACAATTGGGTACTTAGCTTTAAAATTAAAAGTCGCCAAAATAAATGTCATTTATAGATTAAAAGACCTTGGGATAATTATTTATGCAAAAAAAACAAATTGGGAGGTAGATTACTGACTTCGATGTTTTAAAATTGCATCTTAAAATAAATATTCTTTACGTTTTCAACGTATCTAGCTTAAATTTAGCAGAAGATATGTGTTTAAAGAAAATGAAAATATTTTCTACGCTTGTTTCTTTATAGTAATATTAGGTACATCTTTCATCATTTCTTGTAAAAGTTCAAAATCAATACCTTTTACAACTTCGACTTCTCTCACAATTTCAATAGGAACTTCTTTGATGACTTCAACCTCACGTACAACCTCAACAGGAATCTCTTTGATAACTTCTATTATCTTAGGTTTTTGAGCTTCTACAATAAAAACCATCAAATCAACAGGTAAATGAAAGCCATCTTCTTTCAAAATACTTTCCCCATTTGCTAATGTTCCAGCTTCATCTTTTTCAGTTAGAACAATTCCTTCATCTGGAAACAATTTATAAAAGTCCAAAATAATCTTTCCTATTGTCTGAATAAAGAGTTCTTCTTTAAATAATCTAGCTGGCTTTAATAATAAAAAATGAGTGTCCGTTGAAAAGCTATATTTTGCTTGCAACGCAACATAGTCTTTTCTCAACTTTGCTAAATTGAGCAAAATATAATTTAAAGATTGAGTTTGTTGATTTATTTTATCTTTAGTTAATGTCAGCATAAGGTTAAGTTAAATAATTTTTCTTCAACAAGTTAAGTAAATTTTCTGAATAAAGTGCTGCTTCCTCTGCTTCTGATGAAGAGATATTCTTCTCTTCATAATCTCCTTTACTTCGTAATCTTTTTAAAAGCTGAATTTCATTATTAAATTGTAAAAAATCAACTATACTTTTAACACTTAAATCAGGTGCTATTGAAGTTATCAATTGTTGATGAACTCCTAACGCTCGATTTTGTGTAAAATTTCGTTTGACAACCACATCCTTTTCTCTCACTAAAGTCATTAATTGAACACAAGCATAATAGTAACAATGAATACAATTATCATATTGCGCTGCTTTTTTTAATAAGTCCCCAGACTGAAAACTATTTTCTGATTTCTTTTGGAATTTATTCATTTGATTTTAGATTTAATGTTTGAATAAGGTTACTTGTTATCCAAATGTAGCAAGATTCTTTAATTTTTTCGCTGTTATATCAGATAAAAAACGCTTGCTGTTTGTTAGGAGTTCAATCCGACACCACTATTCTGACTCTACACCTTTTGCCACTACTAAAACTTCCTTATTATTTCCGTTACTGTAATTTCAGTATCGGGATTAAAGTAAGTTTTATAAGATACACTCCCCAGCCTATTAGTTATCCTGCGGCTTATCCATCCCCTTCTGAAAAGGCGCCTTCAACTGCCCTAAATAATTTTCAGGATAATCTGGATTTAGTAAACCAATTTCTTCAATATGTAAATTGGGGTCTGTTTGTCTTTCGGGATGAAAATAAGTACCGAACAATCGGTCAAAGATGATTAAGTTATTGCCATAATTATTATTAGACTCGCCAATCTTTTTTGAGTGGTGCCAACGATGAAGGTCAACCACATTAAAAAACCAATACAGCGGGCCCAATTTTAAATTGATATTACAATGTTGGGAAAATCCACAAACGACCGTTACGCCAAAATACATGGATAAAACAATACCGTCCGCTCCTAAAAGTACAGGAAAAAGCATCTCTGTAAAGGTAAACCAAGCTTTATCCACAGGATGTTGGCGGGTGGCATTCCACCAATACAATCGCTTGGTGGAATGATGAACCGCATGAAAATTCCATAAAAGGGGTACGGTATGCGCTAATCTATGCCCCCAATATCGACCTGCATCCCCTATAACTAGCAGCAATATCAGTTGAGCAATGACCGGCCAGTCGTTTGGCCATATAGCGCCGCCCCATTGTACAGAGAGCCAAACAGCTCCTCCTGCCAATAAGGCGATGTAAAGTGGCTTTAAGAAAATGGGTAAAATAATATAAGCAATAATTCCGCTTGTTAAATCATTTGCAATATCACCGTGCGAATGATTCCAATGTTTTTTAAAAGGCATCAACCATTCCATTAACCAAAACAATAAACCAACCCCTACTGCAACGATATAAGTAGTCAACGCCACAGATGAACCGTTACCAACCAATAAATAAATGATAGCAGGCGTACCAATTAGCACTAACGGAAAAAATACCCATTGTACAAAATGATAAAGCGCACTATTTTCACGGATAATATTTTTCATAGGTATAAGTGAATTTAGTTAGTGTTTTGAATACCGTTAATTGTTTTTCAAATGTAGTTAAATTACTGTAGATAGTGAAATCAATCAAATCATTTTAAACCTTCCACTAAAGTAAAAATAGGCAAGTATTTTAATGATAGTAGCTAAGTAAAATTTAATTTTCAATTTCAAATTTTCTGATTATAACGTTTTGCAGTGAAGCTGTCCCAGCGGGACAAAATGTCGGTAGAAAATGATGTTTTACGAATCAAAAATGTGCCTTTAGGTACATTATGTATCACATTCCGTACCTAAAGGCACGGTAAAATAAGGATTAG
>JBGCFJ010001056.1:0-8437 GCA_045106885.1 Saprospiraceae bacterium | reverse complement strand
GAGGATTTCGAGGAATTATTTGATAAATTAGCTACTCGGTTAATAGCAACTGGAGAAAAAGTAATTTTAAAAGGACATACGGATAGTCATGGTGATAGTGAATTGAATTTTACGATTGCCCTTAGAAACGCCAAAGACATTCGAGATGTTTTAAAGGAAAAAGGAGTACCCGAAGGGCAAATAGAAACTACTTCTAGAGGGGAAGATGAACCTGTGGGAGATAATACAACAGATATTGGAAAGTTTGATAATCGACGAATTGAGATAGATATTCGGGAGGGATGAGAAAATGAGGGGATGAGTAGATTAGAAAGTGAGAGAATGAAAACATGAGTAAATTTTGAGTATAAACAAAGACTAAAAATAGCCGAATCTTAAAACTATGCAGTTATTATTACAAATCACCACCATTATTGGTTCTATTTTAGGAGCTACCGTAGAAGTTGCCTTTTTTCTTATAGGTGCATTTCTATTGGCATTGCTTTTTTACTGGAATTTCTATAAAAAAGAAGACAAAAAAGAAATTGATGCCTTAAAAAAGTCTTTGGATAAGGTGCAACCACAACATGATGTACTGCAAAATCAACACGAGCATTTGAAAGCAGAACATGCTAAAGTGAAGCAAGGATTGGCAGACTTAATGGATAATTACCAAGAATTAAATACCAAACATCAAGGTTTTCTAGCCAATCAGTCTAACACTAAGAATTTATACGAACAAGTAGATGAAGAGCGCCAATCTTTATTGGACAGTTACGAATCAATGGAATCGAATTATAATGCGCTCGATTCAAAATATAATAATGCCATGACGACACTTGATCGTCTAGAAGAACAAATTGAAACCCTAACAGACGATAAAGCGGATTTAAAAGAAGAAGTAACTAAACTAAAACAATTATTAGCCGATAAAGGGGAAGTTACGACGACGACTGTTAAACGTCAGGAAAATGGTTACACGGATGAAGATGATGAAATAGAAAAATTAATTGGTGCTTCTCAAGCTCGAAAATTAGCAGTTTCGTCTGCTCCTCAAATGGTAGATGTGCAAGAAGTCATTATATTACAAAAAAATCATGAGTTGCAAGCTAGTTATGAGGCCTTAAAAGAGGATTATAATCAATTACGGAATGAACATACCCAATTGAATAATCAATATCACGCTTTAAAAGAAACGCATGACCAATTGGTGCAAGCAGAAGAAGCTTCTATAGCTTCCGAAATAGCGACTGAAGAAACCCAAGAAAAATTAAGTTTATTAACTGAAACACACCGTCAATTACAGACGGATTTTGCGACTTTGAAAGTAGAATTAGAAGAAAAAGTCTTACCAAAATTAAGAGCTACTCAAGCTTTACTAAATCAAAAAGAAGAAAATTATAGGCAACTATCCACCAAACTAGAAGCACAGACGAATCAAATCCAATCTTCTTATAGTCAATTAAAAAACTTCGGCGATGTCAAAGCGACTAGCCAAGCACTTTATATTAGCAATAAAAATTTAACAGAAAAAAATTCCGATTTAGAAAAACAATATGAAAAGTTAAATATCAAACATAAAGATTTAACGGCTCAATTTCAATTGCTTCGAGAACAGTTTACGTTGGCAGAGAGCAAATTAGAAGCTAAAAAAACCAGTGAAAAAGAAGAAAATCCAGCATTAGCACAATTAACTCAAGAATACGAGGCTATAAAGTTGAGCTTTGCTACACAACAAACAGCACATGCCGAAGAAAAAGAACGGCTTAAAACTTTAGAAAGTCTACTCAAATCTATCAATGATAGTAATAGTTATGGGATTATTTATTCTCCAACTAGTTTAGATATTATCGAAGGTATTCCACCCAAAGTAAGTACGTTATTACATAAAGCTGGTATCAAAAATTGGTCAGATTTAGCAAAAACAGAAATTGACCAATTAAACGCTATTCTTAAAAAAGGCGGTAAGCGATACGAAATATACAACCCACTTAATTGGTCGCAGCAAGCAAAATTATTAGCAGCTGGGCAATGGAAAAATTTTAAAGATTTAGAGGCAGAATTAATTAGTCAAAGAAAAAGGAAAGAGCGACAAATTGAATTTGATGATTTAAAGGTAATTGAAGGCATCGGTCCTAAAATTGAAGTACTTTTAAATAATGCCAATATTTATACGTGGAAAAAATTATCAAAAACAGGCATAGGAGAATTGAAAAAATTACTAAAAGCTGGCGGTAGTGTATATGCAGCGCATGATCCAAATACTTGGCCAGAACAGGCTTCTTTAGCGGCTAACTGGAGTTGGACGGAATTGGAGGCTTTACAGGCGGAATTGAAGGCAGGAAAAGAACAGGTTTGATAGTTGGCAGTGATACAGTAATATAGTTGGCAAATTTTATTATTTTCGGAATAATTATTATTTCGGAATATCATGAGAAATATCCCCCCTTAAATCAATGAATCTTAGAAATTTACTTGCCTATAAAAAAGCATTTCGATTAACAATAGAGATATTTGAGTTATCCAAATTTTTTCCAAAAGAAGAAAGATATGTCCTTACTAACCAAACACGCAGGTCTTCTCTTCTCCTTACGCCCAAATCAGGGTGGTGTGCGAATAAAATAGGGTGAATTTGTATTAGACTTGTTACCCTTTAAATTATAACTATCTGAAAATATCTTTTCCCACTATTTTACTCTAAAAATTTCTTCAATAGAAGGACTATTCAATAAATTTTTAAAGAAAGCTATTGAAAAAATCTAAATTTCATATAGTCATTTTGGCTACCCGTCTAGGATTGGACATTTTCGACAACAGCGAATCTATATTCGCTACTCCAAGCGTCGGAAAATCTAGATGTTCCATTGTCTGTCCTAAAATTGAGTGTCCAACTTTAGACGGATAGCCGTACTTTTAAATTAATAATATCAAAATTAACCTTCGTTAATTGAAATTTTCATTCATGATTACCTACCAAACCGCCCCCCCCTCAGACCTTGTCGCCATTGCCGAACTCCACGCTAGAAGCTGGCAACAAAACAACCGTGGCATTCTAGACGATAATTACCTAGATAATTTAGTGCAAGCAGAAAGATTGAAAGTCTGGACGGAAAGATTTACCAATCCTGTCAATAATCAACACATTATTACCACTAAAGACAATGGCAAACTTTGTGGTTTTACTTGTCTATTTGGAGAAAAACAGTCTAAATACGGCGTTTATTTAGATAATTTGCACATTTCCAAGGACTATCAAGGTAAAGGTATTGGTCGACAGTTGATGAATATGGCAGGTCAATGGGTGGCTAAAAATTATCCCAATCAAGGAATGCATTTATTGGTTTTCGTGGCAAATACCCCTGCTATTGGTTTTTATCAAAAATTGGGTGGGCAAGAGGTCGAAATCGGCGATTATGATTTGGGAGATGGAACAGGGCGAGTTGGGGCGACGGCTCGGTATTATTGGGAAAATCCTGGCGAATTAATATAGTTGTCGGTTGTCAGTTATCTGTGACAGTAGACAGTCAGCAGTGGCAGTAGGCAGTAAAGCCTTGATTTTCAATACTTAAATTTTGCCTAAACACAGTTATTTGAACAGTCTCTTATCTTTTGTCAGTTTGACGTACTAAACTGATAACCGACAACAGAATCACCACCCACACAACCCTGCCACATACGCCTTACTTCCGTCATTCACCCAAGCATCCAATTGGGCAGGGTCTTTAAGTTGTTGTCCTCTTTTTCTATCGACCACCATAAAGCCACAAGTTATATCGGGCAAAGCAGTCATATCACTCCATAATTTTTCGATTTGAGCGACGGGGTAAACATCTTCTTGACCATGCCCCCAACGATATTTCACTTCTTTGATGGTCACATAGCTCGGCATTCTTTGGGCTGCTTTTCGTACTGCTTCGTCCAAAAAGGCAGCATCTTTTGTCAAATCTGCTCTAGTTAAACCAAACCATGCTAATAAATCATCAACTTGAATCCAAGTTGTCATAGAGTTATAATAGCTTAATTTTAATTCGTCTTCTTCGTGTGGTTGAGCTAAACCTTCTAATAATCGGGTTTTACCATTGACATTAGCAAGCCCTCCCCCACTATCTTCTAATCTTCTGGGAACGACTTCAAAATTGAGCATATTGCCAGAGACTAAATGTTGCGTCAACGCATTGGGGTCCAAGTTAGCGCCCAAGGTGTCAATATTATGCAGCATAATCGTCTCTACCTTTGGATGTTTTTTAAGCAAGTCGGCTAGTACGCCATTTCTCAATAAATTCGGGACTTCATACCAATGTCCTAAAGGGCTAAATCTTTGTTTAGCTAGATTAGCTACGTAATCTGTTCCTTCCCCTTTTTCTTTTGCCCAGCCCATTAATGCCGACCGTCCAGCGGCTCTCACTTTTTCTTTATTTTCGTCTAATTTTTCTTGGGGCATCTCTTCCCATAAAAAACGTAAATCTCTAACCATTGGAACAAATCTTTGTCCGATAGATTTGCCTTTGGATAAATAAATATCGCCTTTATAACCGTAATTTTTAGCTTGCTTTAATTGAGTAGCAATGGCATCATAAGTCAAATAACTGGTGGCTATTAAATGTGGTGGTTTGGCTTGATAGGTTTTGGCAGTTTTAGCGGTTTTGGCTAAATGCACTTCTACAAAACTTCGGTGTTTGCCCTGCATTTGGGTAAAAGGAAAAATGGCTTTTATGACGCCTGCCCCTTTGGTCCAACGGCTACCTACGCCTCCTGCCAAGCTCAACACCGCTACTTTTCCATCTTGCAAAGCTTTGACGCCTAATTGATTATCTGTAATATCGGCTACGTTTGGAATCGTTTCAGTTGGCACATCCTCAATACTCGTTTCTGCTGGTAGGCGATTTCTAGACAAGCCAATTCTACCCTTTTGTAAATCTTCTCTAATCTTCGCATGCTGGATAAAATCAAAGCCATTTTCTGCTTTAATGGTATCTGCCAACTCGTTTTGCAAGCGTTTTTGGTCGCCATAATTTCCTTGAGCAACTTGGAATAAATTGCTAACCAAGGTGCGCAATAAGGTATGCGAAGCCGCTGCCCCTTTTAATTGAGTGGTATATAATTCTACTTCTAATTTTCTTTGATAAGCAATCTTTGCCTTTTCTAATCTTGCCAAATTAGAAATCTGAATGCCATAATATTTTTCGGGCATCCAAGTCGCATCTTTAGCTAATAATTGGGCAAAGGTTCCTTTATTGTTAATTTCAAAATCGTAAACGACTGGTTCCATCGCATAAGGCAAAGCGGAAGATAATTCGGTCTTCGTTTTGCGAATTATTTTTAAGACTGCTTGCTTTGTTTTTTTAGCATCGTCATTTTGGATATACATCCCCATTCCACCTCCTGACATTCCACCCAACATCATAAAACCTAGGTAATTTTCGCCGAATTTACGCTTGGCTCGACTAATCAAAGTTTCGGTATAATGATTGGTTGCCCAAGGGATAATCGTCTTAATGGGATAATCAAAGTTATGCGCTGTCCATTTGGCTAAATCTTTTATATTCCCTGTTTTTAAGGCGGCTAAAATCCCATCATATACTTCATTGGTAGACAATCGTGCTTTCCATTCTGCTGCTGCTCGCAACAAATATTTTTCCGTCACCATTTCTAAAACAGGACCAACATTTTGTGCCATGCCACCGTGCATTAAGACCAAAGATTCTGTCAAGCGTTCCGCCATTTCTGGATGAACCGCTCCGTCTCCCAATAACCTATGTTGGGGCAATAAACAACCTCGGCTAATATTATATTCGGGGTCGCCTGCTTTCGCTAAAGCACCTTCAATGGCTTTAATACCTGGCCAAACACCACCAGAATCTTGCCAACCACCACCAGAACCACCTAACCATTCCCCTAAAATAGCTCTTGCTGCGACGAGCCTTCTTTCAGATTCTTTTAATTGCCCCGTCAAGCTTTCGGTTTGGCGAGTTGCCCGCATCAATACGGCTATAATCGACCCCAACAAATTGGTCGATACCGCAAAGCGAGAACCTTTTGGAATGTCATTTACCATCGTCACTAATTCCAAACCCATCCCTGGAGCGACAATTTGCCCCAATAAATCTGCGAAAGATTGTTGGGTACCTTCAAAGGAAGGTGGAATACAACCAGAAGCAATCACCCCTGCTTTTAGTAAACTTAAATAGTCATTGCCAAAATTAAATAAATCGTCAAGGGTAGTAATGTCTTTAGTGACACCTAAATCAACACTTGTCAACCGTAAAACAGGTTCTGAAATCACCCGAATATAACTTTGAATGGGTGGCTTAATTTCTTTATCTCTACCAAAAACGCCTAAATTAACGGAGACATTGATAACCCTAGCGCCTTCGGGATAATCCATCCCCAAAAAGAAAATATCTGACCAGCCGCTATGACTTAAATCCATTCGGACCGCCGTTTTCTCTTCTAAGATTGGAAATAAGGCTTCATTTTCTGCTCTTTTAAATAATCTTGGATGAATTTTTATCGGGTGTTGTGCGGTATAGCCTCCTCTAAACATCCACTGATTACCTGCGGTAGACCGAACACTTTTCCTTACTTGTTCTCCCAAAATTTGGAAAGCTCTTTGGTGATAGGCTTCGGCTAAGGCACTCGCAATCGTTCCATTTACGCCCTGCGCTTTTTGCGCTTGTATAAAAACGGCAATGGCCTCTTCAAATCGACGATTCAACAAATGTTCGTATCCTAAATAGGGCGTTTTACCAATGCTGGTTAAGGCTTTTTTTTCGGGAATCGCAAAGCGGTAAGCGGCGTATAAAAACAAACAGGCCCTTACTCTTTCGTATAAATTATCAGTTTGTGTCCTGAAATTTTCTAAGCTTGCTAACTCTTTCATCAAAACCGACAGGGACTTGCCTTGACAATGTTTTAGAAAAGATTGGTTTCTGATTTTTGGGTCTGGGCTTGTTATTATTTCTATAAAAATATTCTTCGACATGCTTTGGTAGTCATTAAGGAACTAAGTGAAATTTAATTTTCAATTTTCAATTTCAAATTTTCAATTTTAAACCACCTTCGGTGGGAATTTGAGGTTGAAGTTGAATTTGAGATTAACAATTATCGACATTTCAAAATATCGACAATTTGTTGGTTTTAAATTTTGTGTAAGCGCCTAAGTGAAATTTAATTTTCAATTTTCAATTTCAAATTTTCAATTTTAAACCACCTTCGGCGGGAATTTGAGATTGAAGTTGAAGTTGAGGTTGTAGTTAACAATAGTCTTCTATATACACGATATGCTTTTGAAAATTGAAAATTTTAAATTGAAAATTAAAAAATCACTTTCGCATTCTTGCCTCTGCCAACTGATTGACCATACTGGATAATAAAGCTTCACTATTCACGCCTTCTAAACCAAAAGAAATTTGTGCTTCTAACCAGCCCAAATCTGTCCCTAAATTATAGCGTCTCCCTTTTACTTCCAGTGCTAGATATTTGCCTTCTTTTGACAATATTTCTAAAGCAGGCGTTAATTGAATATCTTTTCCTTTTTCCAAGGTATCCGTGTATTTTTCAAGAATATCAAAAATAGAAGCTTTAAGAACGTGCATGCCAAAGAAACAGAGGTAATGTCCAGCTCTTTGTCCTGGCATCAATAATTCTAATTCGGCTTGACTCAAGGCTGGTTTTTCAATAATCCGCTCAATTTCATAAACCCCTTGTTGACCTGCTACATAGCGTCCATTAATCGTTCCATACTGATGAATCAAATGTTCGGGAGTGGCATTAACTGCCGAAACAGAACAATTTTCTTGAGTTGCCAATTGTAATAACTGAGCGGCACACCTCAACTGCTGATTGTCTGCTAAATACAAATGGTCCCCTAACATCAAAATAAAAGGGTCGCCATCTACAAAATCTTTAGCACAATGAACGGCATGTCCATAACCAAGCGTCTCTTCTTGCACGACAAACGTTAAATGTTTGAGCAAATGAGAAATTTTATCCGCTTGCTTTTTAGCCCATTCTATTTGACCAAATGCGGCTAATAAATTACTCTTTAAAGCTTGAAAAGCAGCTTTATATCTTGCTTCATCTCCTGGCGCACAGATAATACAAATTTCTTCGATGCCGCTATTATAAGCCTCTTCCGCAATAATTTGCAAGACAGGTTTATGAACACCATCTAAGTCTGCAATGGGTAACATCGCTTTCTGTACAGTATCTCCAACAGGGTATAATCTGCCTCCACGGGCAGCAGCAGTAATGACCGCTTTTTTGATTTGCATACAGCTAAATTAAAAGTATGAAAGGTAATTTCTAATAAGAAGGGTTTATTTTCATTCCTAGCAAAAATTACACCTAATTAAATAGACTTTATTCGGCGACAGGCTAATGGCCAATGGCGAAAAGACTACGATACGAATAATTTCAACATAACCACTAATATATGGTGCAAATTTAAATGTTCCCT
>JBGCFJ010001055.1:0-6924 GCA_045106885.1 Saprospiraceae bacterium | reverse complement strand
TAAGTACCTACTATTAAATAATCGTCACTTTTGATTCAGGCTATTTTTTCGCTAGACGAGGCAAAAAATCTTTGCATAGCCCCGCTACGGAAATATTTTTTAACAGGAGCTAAGAAAGGAAGATTCGGGGAATCTTGATTTCTTAGTGAACCGCTTGCGGATGGGATGCTTATAGTGGAAAAAGAGCCCATCATAAAGTGTTGATTATTTGGTTGTAGGTACTTAAATAGTCACCACTAAATTACTTACGACTAACAAAGTTGGGTAATAAACCAATTTTTTGCTTTTTAGTAATAATTGACTCTTTAATAATTTTATAACTTCTATAGTATTGGGATAAATGGATTCAAACTCATCTTTAGTTAGGTAATTATTCTCGTATAATAATTCTAACCAATATTGTGTTTCTCCTGTTTCTTTCTGAGCCACTCCTAATTTATGAATGAAATCATTATCACTTTCAGCATTTTCAGATTCTCTAACCATTGCACCAGGATTTGTTCCTGCTTTAAGTAATTGCTTACTCATCATATATTCCTTCTTTACCTCTATTAAAAGTTCTACTGAAAAAAGGTCGATTTTGGAACAGGTGTCGGACACTTATCATATGTAAATGATTCGATTTTAATAATTAAAACAGCTGTATTTTATTAAATCAAAGTGTCCGACACCTTTTTTCAGTAAGACCATTAAATATTTATATAATTTAACTATTCGATTAGCTAATATAAAAGACTTTTGTCGAAGAGGACCGCCTTTCATAGAAAATTTATGTGTTTTCATAATAGTATATAAAATTGGTTGAAAAAACGAAAAACATCAGGAACTGCCCAAATTCATCACTCATCACCGATAACTCATCACTCTAAATCGTCCCTCTATTTCTAACTCGCCAAATGGAAATCAATAAACGAATAGGTAAAACAACTGCTGCTATCAGGCTACCAACCCCAAATAAAAGCATTTCCGCAGTAATGTATTTTCTCATAGATTCTCTGTCTGGAATAGACATATCCGCTAGAAAATTTTCAACGCCTTTTTCATCTAAAAATGTTTGAAAGAAATTGAGTTCATTCACTAGGTAAAATAGTAGAATAGGCGTGAAAATAATCAGCCCTATTTTTATCTTTTCCCAATTGGCAACGAAGGAATGTTTTAATAAGAAAATCAATCTAGTAAAAGTAATAAAAGTAATAATAAAAAGGAGATTACTGCGATAGAAAGGATAGCCCATACCAACTTCGGTATAAATAGGATATAGAATTCCTATGACTAAAATAGCAGTTAATAACCACCAAACTAACTCCAATTTTATAAAAAGCGACTTTTGTTGAGTATCCATTTTTTGAATAGCTAAATATTACAGGAAAGTTGGCAAAAGTACGGTAAAAATGGAAGCTTTAAAGAGTATTTGAGGGCAATCCTTAAATGCTTTGTCCGATTAGGGTAAAAAAGGAGGGATGTTGCGAGTAATATGGATGGACGGCAGTATGGATAATTAATTATCACGGATGATTTTTATCACGGATATGGGCATCACGGATAGTTTTTATAATACGGATGGGAAGCAACACGGATCAATAAAATAAAGGTGAGGATTAAAAGAGGTTACAAATTCAATTCTATTTTATCTGAAATAGATGCTATATTAATCATTATTGAACTCGTAGGTTTTATTTATGTTAAAATAGCATAAGAAATTAATAGAATTGATTTCTTTTGTAAAAAACTGACCTTGTTTGCTCTTAGCTAGAGACTGTTCAAATAACGGTGTTTAGGTAAAATTTTAGCATTGAAAATCAAAGCTTTACTGCCTACTGCCACTGCTGACTGCCTACTGTCCTTAGCTACTTTAACCATTTCTTATGAGTAGGAAAGCTTTATTAGAAAAAATCACGCCTGTTTTTGGTAGTTCTTTTACTATCAGAAAATTTACGAACCCAGAAACTTGTAAGACGCCACATTGGCATTTTCATCCTGAATACGAAATTGTTTATATCTCTAATGGTTCTGGGAAACGACATATCGGGAATCACATTTCTCGTTATGAGCATGGAGATTTAATTTTTTTAGGACCGAATCTACCACATTTTGGCTTTTGCGACCAATTTATGGAAGAACATACGGAAATAGTCATTCAAATGAAGGCCGATTTTTTAGGAAAAGATTTTTTACAATCTCCTGAAATGGCGATTATTAAACAATTATTTGAACGCTCTAAACAAGGATTAATTTTTAACCAAACAGTTAAGGCAGCGGTTGGGAAACAGCTAATCGACATGTTAGAAATGGATAATTTTGACCGATTATTAGCATTATTGAAAATACTTAAAATATTGGCACAGACCGAAGGATATACTTCCCTCAATGCAAGTGGTTTATCCCTAGAAGTACAATCACAAGACCACCATCGAATTAATACGATTTACCAATATGTAGAAAATAGATTTAAATCGGAAATAAGCTTAGCCGAAATGGCGAAAGAAGTAAATATGACGGTGCCTGCTTTTTGTCGATATTTTAAAAAATTAACGGGCAAAACCTTTACCTATTTTGTCAATGAATTTAGAATAGCGCATGCTTGTAAATTACTATCGGAGGGAACTTTACCTATTTCAGCAATTTGTTATGAAAGCGGATTTAATAATTTCTCCCATTTTAACAAACAATTTAAACTCATTACCCAAAATAGTCCATCTAAATATCGAAAAGCACTGAAGACTTTTGTGCAGTGAGCGAGATAGAAAGAAATGGGTGATAATAAAGGGGAATGGTGACCTCTTAGCCTCTCTACCTTTCCGCCTTTTTGCCTTTTCGCCGCTCTACCTCCAAAAAAATTAACATTAAAATACAGTCCGCTTAACAAAAGTTTATTATTTTGCGGCAAAAGCTAAATAAATGTTTACACTAGAAGCCATCAAAACTATTAAAAAGTCAGGTACGGTTGCGCCAAGTTCTAAATTTTTGGTTAAAAAAATGACTAAACCAATTACTGATAAAGATAATGTTATCGTTGAATTTGGAACTGGAAACGGCGTAATTACGGAAGGAATCTTAGATAAAATGACGGATAATTCTCAAATCCTTTCCTTCGAATTAAATGAGGCGATGTATCAAGATGCCTTAGAAACATTGCCTGAAGACGATCGGCTACAGTTACTCAATGAATCTGCTTTAGAATTTGATAAATTTTTAAAAGAGCAGAATATTGAAAAAGTCGATTATTTTGTATCAAGTCTACCTCTCTCTTTGTTGAAAAAAGCAGACATTCATTATTTGATGAATAAAGTAACTGGTTTATTAAGTTATGGTGGGATGTTTATTCAATACCAGTATAGCTTGGGAAGACGAGATTTATTAAAAGGCTATTTTCCAAGTGTTCGCCTTGGTTTTACTCCTTTGAATTTTCCGCCAGCTTTCATTTATTATTGTACGATGATAGGGGGGTGAGGTAAATGAGGTAATAAGTTGATGAGGTAATGAGTTAAAGGAGGAGACTGTTCAAATAATGATGTTTAGGCAAAATTTTAGCATTGAAAATCAAGGCTTTACTGCTTACTGTCTATTGTCAGAATAAGTTAATAAGGTTAGGAGTCAAATTCTATTTTTCTCCTAACCTTATTAACTCATTAATCTCATAAATTCCTAAAGCCTAATACCTTCTCTTTCCGCCTTTCCGCTTTTTCAATTTTTTCTTTGGTTTGGACATTCTACCTGCCATTCCACTTCCACCTGTTCCTAATCCAGCGCCAGCTAATTGACCTTTACTCATTTTATGCATCATTTTACGCATTTGGTCAAATTGCTTTAAGAACATATTGATTTCGTGGATTTTTTTACCACAGCCTTTGGCAATTCTTTGCTTTCGGCTCATATTAATGATTTCTGGATTGCCTCTTTCGTGTGGAGTCATAGAGAAAATAATACTCTCTACTTTAGAAAAAGCACTATCATCAATATCCAAATCTTTAACCGCCTTGCCCATTCCAGGAATCATTCCTAGCAAACTTTTAATATCTCCCATTTTACGAATTTGATTCAACTGACTCAAAAAGTCATTAAAATCAAATTTATTTTTACGAATTTTCTTTTCTAATCTCGCTGCTTCTTTTTCATCAAATTGCTCTTGGGCTTTTTCTACTAAAGAGACAATATCTCCCATCCCTAAAATCCGCTGAGCCATTCTTTCTGGATAGAACACATCTAAGGTCTCCATCCCTTCTCCCATACTCACAAACTTAATCGGTTTGCCGACAGTATATTTAATGGATAAAGCTGCACCACCTCTCGTATCACCATCTAATTTGGTTAAGACAACGCCATCGTAGTTAATAACTTCATTAAAGGCTTTTGCTGTATTTACGGCATCTTGACCTGTCATAGAATCCACGACAAATAAAGATTCAGTTGGATTAATCCCTGCTTTGATGTTTCTAATTTCTGTCATCATCGCCTCATCTACTGCCAAACGACCCGCAGTATCCACAATCACTACATCAAAACCATGCACCTTAGCATGCTTAATCGCATTCTGTGCGATTTCAACGACATTTTTATTTTCTTCTTCTTTATAAACGGGTACGCCAATTTGTTCTCCTAAAACCGTAATTTGTTCAATTGCCGCTGGTCGATAAACATCACAGGCAACCAATAAAGGTTTTTTCTTCCGCTTTTGCTTTAAGAAATTCGCTAATTTACCAGAAAAGGTCGTTTTACCAGAACCTTGCAAACCAGCAATTAACACAATCCCTGGACTAGCTTTGATGTTAATACCTACTGATTGCCCCCCCATCAAATCTGTCAACTCATCGTTGACAATTTTTACCATCAATTCTCCTGGCTTTACGGCAGATAAAATATTCTCTGACCCTAATGCCTTCTCTTTTACGGTATCTGTAAATTCTTTGGCAATCTTATAATTTACATCGGCACCTACTAAAGCACGACGAATTTCTTTGACCGATTTGGCAATATTAATTTCGGTTAATTTTCCATCTCCTGTCAGCGTCTTAAACGCTCCTTCTAAACGATCACTTAAACTGTCAAACATAATTTATAAAGTTATTAGAAGTTATTAATGGTTACTGGAAGTTATTATTAAGATGTTCAGTATACAACTATTGCACCTATTTAACCATTAATCGCTTAAATTTCGATTTAAGTCGGCAAAAATAGGACTTTTTTTGCTTAGAATCTAGGTGGACTTTTTAATTTTCAATTTTCAATTTTCAATTTTAAACCCCTTTAGTGTTGATGTTGAAACTGAAATTTAAATATGCTCTTAACAGCATTTTAGTTCTTATGAAAATATCGTTGAATTTACTATTACTTTTGTGCAAATAAAGTAGTTTCTTATAAAACTAGTTTTATCAATTTTCAAAAAATGTATCAAAGCAAAACAACAATAACTAATATTTTCATACCCAAAAAACAAAGAACCCTATCTCACAATGTCGCCATTTCAGGTTTTTGAAACGAATTCGTAGCTTGGAAATGGAAATTCATCTCCAAGGGGAAAATTTTGTCTTGGTAATGAATTTCCAAGCTACGAATGACATTTTGAGATGCACCTAAACAAAGCGTTATTCCTTTTTGAAAATTGAAAATTATCAAAAAAGTAGTTTTTCCATTTTTATAAAATAACCCTTTATTCAAACCTTATATAGTTCATTATTATAACAAAGTAACATGAAAATAGGCATCATTCGAGAAGGTAAAAATCCACCAGATTCTAGAGTTCCTTTAATTCCACAACAATGTGCGGATTTAATTAAAAATAAAGACATTGATTTAGTTGTTCAGTCTTCTCCTATTCGCTGTTATACAGACGAAGAATATACCGCTTTGGGCGTTCCTGTAGTTGAAAACGTAACCGACTGTGATGTATTATTGGGCGTAAAAGAAGTACCTATTGACCAATTGATTCCCAATAAAGGCTATTTTTTCTTTTCGCATACTTTTAAAGAACAACCTTATAATAAAAGATTGCTACAGGCTGTTTTGGCAAAAAATATAGCGTTGATGGATTATGAGGTATTAACCAACGAGCGAGGACAACGGGTCATTGCATTTGGTTATTTTGCTGGAATGGTCGGCGCTTATAATGGCTTGATGACCTATGGGCAACGAATGGGGAGTTTTAACCTTAAAAGAATGTACCAATGTTATGATTATGCTGCTGCCAAAGCACAATTTGCCTACATTGATTTTCCACCTATCAAGATTGTGTTAACAGGAACTGGTCGAGTAGCAAGTGGGGCAGCTAAGGTTTTAAAAGATATGGGGATTCCAAAAGTACCACCGCATGATTTTTTAACAAAAGATTTTGGGCACATCGTATTTACCCAATTGGATTGTAAAGATTATGTTGCTAAGAAAGATGGCAGTGCATTTGAGTTAACGCACTTTTTTAATAATCCCACCGAATACAAGAGTATTTTTGCGCCTTATGCAAAAACTGCTCATTTAATGATTAATGGTATTTATTGGGATAGTCAAGCGCCTCCATTTTTTACTAAAAATGAAATGAAATCGGATGATTTTTCAATTGAAGTCATTGCGGATGTTACTTGTGATATTGCACCAGAGGCTTCTATTCCAGCAACTATCAAACCATCCACCATTGCCGACCCTATTTTTGGCTATGATGCTTTCACCGAATCAGAAATTCATCCTTTCCAAAGGCATAGTATTGATATGATGACCATTGATAATTTACCAAATGAATTGCCCCGTGATGCTTCGGAAGCTTTTGGAAAACAATTTATCGCATCTGTTTTGGCCGATTTATTGAATCCTGCTAAAGATGGCGTCATCGAACGAGGAACGATGACCAAAGATGGAAAATTGACGGAGCGGTTTAGGTATTTGACAGATTATGTTCAAGGTTAATTTTTAATTCTCCATTATAAAATGAATTAAGCG
>JBGCFJ010001054.1:0-3171 GCA_045106885.1 Saprospiraceae bacterium | reverse complement strand
TCAAAAAATGAAAGTAATTTTAGTAAACTATTACTAATATTTTAGAATAGTTTATATAATTTATTACCTTTCCCTTGTTTTCCTAGCTTATTCCAAATTTAAAATAACAAACATAAAGATGAACGATAAAGTTTACATTTTTGATACCACCCTAAGAGATGGTGAACAAGTACCAGGCTGTAAATTAAATACACCTGAAAAAGTAGAGATTGCACGACAATTAGAACGACTCGGAGTGGATATTATTGAGGCAGGCTTTCCAATTTCTAGTCCTGGAGACTTTAAATCGGTAGAAGAAATTTGTAAAGCAGTAAATGACCCTGTAGTTTGTGGTTTGTCAAGAGCAGTGAAAAAAGATATTGAGGTGGCAGGAGATGCCTTAAAATTTGCTAAAAGACCAAGAATTCATACTGGAATTGGTACTTCCGATTTACATGTACAATATAAATTACGGTCAACGAGAGAAAAAATAATTGAGCGAGCGGTTGCTGCCGTTGCTCATGCCAAGAAATTTGTGGAAGATGTAGAGTTTTATGCAGAAGATGCAGGGCGTACTGATAATGAATATCTCGCCAGAGTGATTGAAGCGGTCATTAAAGCAGGGGCAACAGTGGTTAATATTCCCGATACAACGGGCTATTGTTTGCCTGGTGATTATGGGGCTAAGATTAAATATTTAAAAGAAAACGTCAAAAATATTCATAAGGCGATTATTTCAACCCATTGCCATAATGATTTGGGCTTAGCCACTGCCAATTCCATTGCTGGTGTCTCCAATGGCGCTAGACAAATCGAATGTACTATTAATGGAATTGGAGAACGAGCAGGAAATACTTCCTTAGAAGAGGTAGTGATGATTATGAAACAACATCCATTATTGCAGTTGGATACAGGCATTAATACCCGCATGTTAAAGTCTTTAAGTGGCTTAGTTTCTGATAGAATGGGAATGGTAGTACAAGCAAATAAAGCGATTGTGGGAGAAAATGCCTTTGCGCATTCTTCTGGTATCCACCAAGACGGGGTGATTAAAAAACGAGAAACGTATGAAATCATGGACCCTGCGGATGTAGGGGTAGATAAAAGTTCTATTGTTTTGACTGCTCGAAGTGGTCGTGCCGCCTTAGCTTATCGTTGTAAAGAAGTAGGGTATAATTTGACGAAAGTGGAATTAGATGCTGCTTATCCAAAATTCCTAAGCATCGCAGATAGAAAGAAAGCCGTGGATGATAAAGATTTAGTTGTTTTGATGAAAAGAATGAATATTAAAGAGGCCGTGCCAGTTTAAGTTGATAGCAAAGCCTTTAAGCTAAACTTCAACTCCTACCCAGTTGAAGTAAGTACCTAAGCATAATTAAACGTCATTTATTTTGACGCTGATTTCGCTGATTTTTATGAAGGGAAACTGTAAAGAAATCAAGAAAATAGTTAGTTTTATAAGATTTGATTGTTTACCAGTTTTGTAGCCAATCATAGTATCATCTTAATCATCAGCGAAATCAGCGTCAAAAAAAGTATGGACAAATTTCTCTTAACCCCCTTAATCTTACCTCATAAATCCATAGAGATTGATGAGGTAAGGTGTATGAAATATGATTTGAAAAAATTAATTCGTTAAGCATTTTGTTTATCCAACAAAGTTAATTCCCGCTGAAGATTTTCCCGAGCAGCAACCTCAAATCGGTCAAAATAATAAGGTGTATGAAAAAGCTGTTTTCGGTCTAGCATCAATTGCAAAACTTTTTTGCGACCACGTTGATACAAAAAAGTAGGAAAAATAGAATACTCTTTCCTCATTTTATCCAAATATTTACTGTAAGTATCCCAGTCACTTCCCAAAATAGCTAAGTCGAAATCTAATAACCATGCGGTATCAGGGTCATCTTCTTGCTTTAATTGATGCGTTTTAGTGGCATTAATTTGTTGATAACAACGGACTAATTTTTCTGTTGGATACTGAATAGCTTCCATTCGATACTTGGCAAAAACAGCACTTTTTTCTTCATTATCTTTTCTCAGACATTGGCAAATAATATCATGGTACCAAATAGACAATTCTAAAGTATCAAAATCTTCAATTTCGGTGCGGAAACGGTCCGCTTGGGTGAGTAAATCTGCTAGATGATGCAGGTTGTGGTAATGTCGGTGAGTATTGGTGTAAGCATTCTTGATTTCTCGCCATAAAGGGGCAATATAGCGGGTAGGGGCTTCCTGCCTAAGCATTAGCTGATGCCATCTATATTCTAAATGCTCCACTTTCATTATAAAATGCTATTCTGTAAGTTGGTTAAATAAAAAAGGAGCAAATATACGTTTTATTAATGAGTCATTAGTCAAATGTCATTAAGTCATTAGTAAGTTACCCACCAATGACTTAATGACTAATGACCATTGACTTATTGCCTAATAATCCGACGGGTCAATTGTTCTTTACCATCTAAATTAACCGTAAGTAAAAGCACGCCTTTAGGTAAATGATTAATAGGAATAGATTCGATAAAGGATTGATTTTGACTATTATAAACTTGTTGAAATAGGAGTTGTCCATGAATGCTATGTATTTGGACGCTTACGTTTTCAACGGGTTGTTTAAAGGTTGATTTGATATTTAGAAATTGATTGGTAGAAGGATTAGGAAAAACCTTAAAATCTTGATTATCTACAAAATCTTCAATCGCTACTTGGGTATCTTGAATCCGTAAATTATCAATTGCCCAACCCCAACCAACTGCAAAAGGGTCTGAAAATAGTCTAAAACGAACGACTACGGTATCTCCTTCTGAAAAATTACCATTTTCTTGCATATCAATCGTTCGGTCTTTAAATAAACTATTATTACCAGCAGCATTAGAATTTTGTCCTTGGAGCCCACCAGTATAAGCGCTTAACCACGCCGCATGTTCTTTAGAATCATAGCCATCTAAAAATGGTTTCCACGTTGTTTCGTCTAATTTTCTCCCTTCTACAATTACATAATCCCAGAATTCGAGGTCTGTATAACTCGTACCTGTTTCTCCTGGTTCAACCAAAACGACTTCTTCAAATTCAATTAAAGCATCTGTTTTTCGGATGACAATCGGATAACTTAAATCATAATTAAAATTACGAGTATTGTTTTCCCCTGCATTCGTATAAGGATGAATAGAATGAATGGCATTATCTGAAAAACCT
>JBGCFJ010001053.1:0-2186 GCA_045106885.1 Saprospiraceae bacterium | reverse complement strand
GGCGGCAATTTCCCATTGCCGCCCAATTTTAAGCTAAAACAAGGCGGCAATGGGAAATTGCCGCCTTGTAAATGAAATTGCTACAACTTCATTTTGGAGAATGAAACAGCCGTTTATTGCACCCACAGATGAAGGAAGGCAACAAATAACTTAGCTTATTAAAATCTTTCCCTTACTTACAAAACACGATTCCGCTTTTTCCTGTTGAACTTATAAATTTATGTAGCTTTGAGTTTGTAGACAGCTTCTTTTTGTCTTCACTTAAAGCAAATCCATTGATACTCATGCAGGAACTTATCCATTTTTTAAAGCAACGACTACCAGAAGAACTACCTCATAGTGATATTCATAAAGAAGGACTTGACCCAAAAATCTTAAATTTATTAGTTGAGGAAGAAAAAAATGCGCAAGCACAGTTTAAAAAGAAACCACCACGTATTTGTGCAGTTATGATTGCCATTTATCCACATAAAAATAAATTGTATTTACCAATGATGTTGCGACCTCAAAAAAGTAGGGCACATCCTGGGCAAATTTCTTTTCCTGGTGGAAAAAGGGAAGAGCAAGACCAAGATTTAATAGAAACGGCTATTCGAGAAATGGAGGAAGAAGTCGGCGTTCGAGTGCCTAGAACAAATGTTTTAGGAGATTTAACGCCTATCTATATACCACCCAGTAATTCTCTAGTGACGCCAATTATTGGATTTTTAGATAAAAAACCTAGTTATATTCCTGCACCTGATGAAGTCGAAAGAGTTTTGGATGTGAGCATGGAAGATTTAGCGAACCCTGCAAACAAACGCACTAAAAAGGTGATTTTAACGAATGGGGAATATTTTGAAATGCCTGCTTTTGCAGTGAATGAAGTGTTTATCTGGGGAGGGACTGCTCGAATGATTATGGAGTTGAATAAATTGATGGAGGAGTTTGGATGAAAAATAAATGTCAATCATTTATAATTGGTGTTTATCTATAATCTATGCCTGTTGTCCGAAATCTATAGCCCTAAAATAGTATCCAATAATTGTAAAATGAGCGATTTAATCGTACTTTTATAAAGTTCCTATTAATTTAATAATCAGTAGTTATAGATAAATATGCGTTTAGCTAATCTAGATAATGAAGTTTATTTTAAGAAAGTATTTACTAATCCTGAGATTTTTACAGCTTTTGTAAAAGATATAACAGGTGTTGAGGTAAATCATGCGAAAATTGAAACAGAAAAACAATTAGATAGAAAGGTTGCGGCTATACGTTTCAAATTAGATATTTTCGCAGAAAGCAAAAAGGAACGAGTAATTATAGAAATTCAAAGAGTTGATTATGATTATAGTTTTGACCGATTTTTACATTATTTTCTTGCGGCATTAGTTGATTTACAAAGAAGTTCAAGAGATTATGCTTTTAAACAAGATGTATATACGATAGTTGTGTTGACTGCGCCCTATATTGTTAAAGATAAAACAGGTAAACTAATTCAAGATGAGGTATTAGTTTCCGATTTTAACCCAAGAACTTTAGATCAGAAAGTAAGAGATATTTACCCACATAAACTTATTTTTCTAAATCCAAATCACCCTAGTGATACGACACCAAAAAATACAAGAGATTGGTTACAATTAATCTCAGAAAGTATTAAAAACCCAGAATCTCCAAATATAAATTTAAAGAATCCAAGTATTAAAAAAGCGGCAGAAATAGCGAATTTGGATACTATGCCAGAAAGTGTTTTAGGCGCAGCTAAAATTGCTGAATCCAAAAAGAAAACAAAAGCTATTTATGAAGAGATTGCTAGGGAAGAGACTAAAGATGAAGCAATAATTGGACTTTATAAAAATAACATTCCCATAAAAATAATAGCCACCTCTTTAAAGGTAACTGAAGAAAGAGTACAAAAAATTATCGACTCTTATAAGCATAATAAATAATTGACCGATTTTTGATAATTTGAAATTATATAAAACTAATCGTTATAAAAGAATATCAATGATAATCTTCCGACAAATTCCCCGATTTATTACAACATTCCCATTAAAATAGTGATTTTTGCATTTCATATTTAAAATCAAATACTTTTCGAAGTGCTATAAATGTAAGGCTATAATATGTTACAAACTCAATGTTTCTTATGGGGTTTACTTCGACATAGCCTTACAAACGCACCACTACCACACTTTTTAAAATCT
>JBGCFJ010001052.1:0-15893 GCA_045106885.1 Saprospiraceae bacterium | reverse complement strand
CTTGTTCAGGAAAGACTTTTTTCATTGCCGATCGCACATAAGGGTCCATTCCGTAATTATCATCAATGTGCAAAAATCCACCAGCGATTAAATAATTACGCAGATTTTCTGCTTCAAAATCTGAAAAAACGACATTTCCATGCCCTGTCATGTGCAAAAAAGCATAGTCAAATAAAGCCGCATTTCCTACTTCTACTGTTCCATAATCTCTATCAAAATTAGTTCCTAGTTCTTCGTTACAGAAAGTTGCTAGATTTGGTAACGCAGTTGGATTAGAATACCAATCTCCCCCACCATTGTACTTTAATAAACCCATTTTTAGGGCAGCACTATTTTGATGATTGGTGGTAAAACCAAAAAGAATAAACAAAACGGAAAAGGTTAAAAATATATTTTTCATAGTATAATAATAAATTGCTAACGAATTAATTTACATGCCTGGCACTTCGACAATGACATAGTTTTTACTTTTTAGAGCTACCTCTAAAAATTGTAATAGTTTATTGAAGTTTTCAGTAATATAATTTCTATGTCCCTCTGAAACATCCCAGTTGTCAGGGTAAATTCTTATCTTTCTTACTTCTTCAAAATCACAGTTATTGAATAACTCTATAATTGATATTTTTTGTAGATATTTAACTATTCCTTCAATTTCTTTCGGTTTCAAGTATAAAGTATTGATGTCTACCTTCTTTTCTATTTCTCTGATTCTATTTTCATCGTCTCCGTGATATAGATAGTCGTATTCATCATCAGAAATTACAATAGTTGAGTTTTTTGGACAAAAAAGAGAAGAAAGGAAATGTTTATTTCCATACTTATCCTCTGTTAATAGATAAGTTAAAAATTGCCATGTTTTACCAATATCCATCGAGAATTCTGCTTGTTTTAGTACACTTAAATTCTCTTCAATAGAGGTCGTATGTTTTAGTTGTTCTAATATTTCTTTTGATACACTTAAGTATCCTTGAATCATTCCCATTTGTTCAATTTGAATCAGTTGGCGAATAGAATTTAATATTACTACTAAGTTTTAAATTTGTTTACCTTTCTACCTTGTAACCTCTATACCTTTCGACCCCTCTTATTCATTCAACAAATTCAAAGTATGACAAGCCACCATGCCTGCCGTTTCCGTCCGCAATCGACTATTCCCCAAATTAACCCCTTGAAAATTGTTGGCAAAAGCCATTCCCAATTCTTGTTTAGAAAAGTCGCCTTCTGGGCCGATTACTACCAGAACGTTGTTTGGTGCTCGGTAGTTGTCTTTTAGGGGTATATTTTCTGCACCTTGAGCGATGTATTTAGAATAGTTGGTACGAGGAATTTGGATAAATTGTTTAAAAGGGAGTGGTTCGTTTAATTGTGGCAAGTAAGCTTTTAAGGATTGCTTCATCGCAGCGATGAGTATTTTTTGCAATCGGTCAGTGCGAACTTTTCTTCGTTCGGAATGATGACAAATAATAGGCGTAATTTCATCAATACCAATTTCAGTCGCTTTTTCTAAAAACCATTCTAGTCGATTGATATTTTTCGTAGGGGCAATAGCGATATGTAAATTAAAAGGTCGCTTTTGGTAAGCATGATGCGTTTTAAGAATTTGAATGACACATTTTTTTTTGCCTGTTTCTTGAATGAGTCCCTCATAAAAACCACCTTCTCCGTCTACAAAAGAGATGGCATCTCCTTCTTTCTTACGCAAAACCTGCACACAATGCCTTGCTTGTTCGACATCTAAGTGGGCAATATTTCCGTCAATATTATTGGTATAAAATAAAATCATAGTTGCTGGTTGCTGGTTGCTGGTTGCTGGTTGCTGAAAAATCGACAACTTGCACTAGACACTCGACTATTAATAAAACATTGAACCAAAAATATGCTACTTTTGCAAGCGAGCAAAACAATGGGGCAAAAACTATCGTTTTATCTTCGGAATATTAGCTCAAAATTTGAAAATTAATTTGAGTTTTAAATTAAATTTCATGGGTAACAAAAATGAAAATTGTTTGATTGTTATATTATTAAGGGACGATTATTGGAGTCAATCTACACAACAATATAGCCATATAACAATTCAACAATATAATTGATACTTTTGAATTTTAGATTTTAAATTTTAAATTTTAAATTAAAATACACATGGATTATGTGGTTATGGCAGGACAACTCTTTTTGAGTTTGTCGATTTTGATTGTCTTACATGAAATGGGGCATTTTTTTCCAGCTAAATGGTTCAATACAAGAGTAGAAAAATTTTATTTATTCTTTGACCCTTGGTTTGAATTATTCAAAATTAAAAGAGGAGATACAGAATATGGAATTGGTTGGTTGCCTTTAGGTGGCTATGTGAAGATATCAGGGATGATTGATGAAAGTATGGATAGAGAGCAAATGAAATTGCCCCCACAACCTTGGGAATTTCGGTCAAAACCAGCTTGGCAACGTTTGATTATCATGTTAGGTGGGGTGACCGTTAATTTTATTTTGGGTTTTATTTTATTTGGATTGGTCTTATGGACTTGGGGAGAACAATATTTACCGAATGAAAATGCTACTTATGGGATTCATGTGGTGGATTCCTTGGGAATGGATATGGGGTTAATGAGTGGAGATAAAATTGTAGCGATTGGCGGAAATCCAGTAGAAAAATTTGGCGGAAAAGAATTACGTCGAGAAATTATTATTAATGATGAAAAGACCGTAACTTTTGACAGAAGAGAAAAAAAAAAAACGTTAAACATTGACGAAAAATATGTAGATATTTTATCTCGGCATGAGAATAAGAACGTTCAACTTTTTGTTGCTAGAGTACCGTTTGTATTGGATAGTGTGCCAAATCCTTCCGCAGCCGCTAAAGCAGGATTAGTAAAAGGGGATAGGTTAATTGCAGCGAATGGTATTTCTACTCCTTTTCGGGACAATTTTATTGACGTTGCGAGAAGAAATGCAGGAAAAGAAATAGCCTTATCTGTACTAAGAAATGGAAAAGACACTATCAATACGAGTTTAGCGTTAAGTTCAAAAGGGTTAATCGGTGCTTATGTAAAATTACCTAATTTCTTTTTTGATACCAAAACACAAGAATATTCTTTCGCAGAAGCGATGCCAGCAGGCTATAGAAAAGGCTATGATTTCCTAGCGGACCAAATCAAAGCCTTCGGTCAAATTTTCAAAGGAAAAATCAAAGCCTCTGAAAGTTTAGGCGGCTTCGGTTCGATTGCAGGAATGTTTGATACTTCTTGGAATTGGCAACGATTTTGGAGAATGACGGCTATATTATCATTGATTCTAGGTTTTATGAATTTATTACCAATTCCTGCCTTGGATGGCGGTCATGTGATGTTTCTACTATATGAAGTGATTAGTGGTAGAAAGCCAAGTGATAAATTTATGGAAATTGCGACGATTGCTGGATTTGCGTTGGTAATGGGCTTAGTTCTATTTGCAAATTACCAAGATATACGGCGTTTCTTCTTTTAGAAATTAGACTATTATATATATACTTTAAAATGCACAAAATCTAATAGCAGATTTTGTGCATTTTTATTTACAAAAAAACAGTCTTTGTCTATCATTACCTCGTTGTGTAAAAATATCTAACTCAGAGTTGCAGCGAATTGACAATAAACTGGTAGCAAAGCCTTCAGGCTTTCCCGTCACCGACCTTCAGGTCGGATTTACATAAACAGACCTACCCAAGGATTTTTCTACCAGTTATTCGCAACGTGAATTATTGATTATAAGCTAACAAAACAATGAAAATTCTTCTAAGCCAAGACCTACCTTTCAAGCCTTCTAAATTCCCAATAAACTATAGTTGGATTATTTTAATTGTAGGTATTGTTGGTGTTTTAATGAGCATTCCAGGACAGACCATGGGCGTATCTGTATTTACAGATTATTTAATTGACGCCTTAAAAATTGAGCGCATTGAATTATCCAATGCTTATTTAATCGGGACCTTATCAAGTGCCATATTATTGCCTAGCGTAGGTCGGTTATATGATAAATATGGTAGTCGATTAATTGCGATGGCAGCGGCTTTATTATTAGCCATTACTTTAGTTTTAGTGTCTTTTTCTGCACAGATTGCTAATACTATTTCCTTCTACTTCTTTAAGGAACCCTCAACGATTATTACTTTTGCTACTATAACAGGTTGCTTTTTTCTATTAAGATTTTCTGGACAAGGCGTATTAACAATGGTTTCTAGAACGATGCTAATGAAGTGGTTTGTAGAAAACAGAGGCTTTGCGAATGGATTAAGTGGGGTAGCAGTTTCTTTTGGTTTTTCTATTGCGCCGCAAGTTTTTAATCAAATGATAGAACAAAGCAATTGGCAACAAACCTTATGGCAATTAGCCATCGTGGCTATCTGTTTTATAGGTTTTGCTTTTATCTTCTTTCGAGACAATCCAACAGATGCGAACTGTAAACCTGACGGTGGACGCCCTTTATTCCAAACAAGCAATAAAAAACAATCTTTACCTGCTAGAGACTATACCTTAAAAGAAGCAAAAGGAACTTTCATTTTCTGGATATTTGTTTTGACAATGGCTTTAGTAGGGCTTTACGTAACTGCTATCACTTTTCATATCGCAGATATTTTTGAAAAAGTAGGTCGAAGTAGAACAGAAGCTTTTGCCATTTTTGTACCTATTGCATTCGTGGCTTTATTCTTCCATTTTTTTGGGAGTTGGGTAAGTGATTATGTCCAATTAAAACACTTGCTTTTATTAGAATTACTAGCCATTAGTTTATCGACTTATGCTCTGATAAATTTGGCTACTATTCCATTTTGTTATTACCTATTAATTTTTTCCAATGGTATGTTTAGTGGCTTAGCGGGTGTATTGACAAACGTTAGTTGGCCTCGTTTTTTTGGGCTAAAATACTTAGGAGCAATTAGTGGATTTGCGATGAGTTTTAATGTGGCGGGAAGTGCATTAGGACCTGCTGTTTTTAGTTTTGCAGAACAATACGGAGGGCATAATTACGATTTTGCTTGCTATGCTGTTTTAGTTATTTCAATCAGTTTATTCTGCCTAGGAATTAGGGCGAATAATCCAAATAAATCAATTAATCAAGGAGGCTAAATATTGAAAAAAATTTAAGTTTTCAATGCTGATTGGTTTACTTAGATAATCAGCTAAATAATCAATAATATAAAAAACGATAAATCAATATTTAAATCCGCTGGGTTTTAAAGGAATATACTCCCAATAGATAATTATTAGTTTTTAATCTGATGCTCTAGTATACTGATAAATTCATCCCGATAAATCGAGGACAAGCTTCGTCGGTACATTGAAAAAAATTACAAGAAATCAGTCTAAAGGCTTTCAATTAATAGATTTAAATAATATATTTATAGATATATTTATTAATCTCAAGCTTATTGATAAATGATGAATTTTAGGTATGTTTAAAATGTTACTTTTTTTGGATTATACAGATAATTAAAATTAGTAATTTATAACTTACTGAATTTAATTATTTTAAAAAAATAATTATTTACGACTAAAATTCAGCATTTTACAAATTTTTTATTCCCTAATAAGCCGTATAATAACCAGTCCGATTATGAAGGATTTATTACTTTGCACGATTCTATTCTTTGCCTGCCAATCTATTTTTGCCAATAATTATCGCGTAGAAATTTCTGTTTTTGAAAAGAGCGTTCCCCTTGATTATTTTTATGAAGTAGAAGATGTAAAATTAGCCGTTGATGTCAACGATTTGTATCGATATTATTTGGGCGATTTTACAGATGTAGCAGTAGCCGAAACGGCTAAAAAAGAGCTGTTAGCAAAAGGATATAAATATGCTAAAGTAATCGACTTAAAAGCCGAACGAGCAAACTGTTCCGCTTCTTGTAAAGCGCCACTTTATGTGGAAAATATTTTCTTTGATTTTGACCGCTCTAGTTTAAGAACAAAATCGAGAAATGATTTAGATGAATTAGCCAATTTAATGCAAGATAATCCAGATTATAAAGTGGAATTAAGTGCGCATACGGATGCTAAAGGTTCATTGGAATATAATACCGCTTTGTCTCAAAGACGGTCAGGTTCTGCTAAAGATTATTTAATTGGCAGAGGAATTAGTGCAGATAGAATTACAACTAGCGAATTTGGTGAAACTTCCCCAATAGCTAAAAATGATATTAATGGACAAGACAGTCCGTCAGGCAGACAATTTAACCGTAGAGTTGTCGTAACAGTGATGAAAAATAATGGAACGACTGTTCCGAATGTGGTACAACCGATTAACGTACCTGATGCATTGAGAGCAAATTGATACTGATTGCTGGTTACTAGTTGCGAGTTCTCTCCTAATGACAACTCGCAACCGGTAACTGGCAACCCGCAACTCATTTCCTCTTTTTTCCCTACCTTTACGATTGTATAAACTACACTTTTATTTATGCAATCTTCCTATTCCTTATTTGAATTAAACGAATACATTCGCAGGGTCTTTGCGCTGAACTTTCAGGACGCAGTCTGGATTCGCTGTGAAATTGCGCAAATTAATGCGAGTCGAGGACATCATTATTTAAATTTAATTGAAAAATCAGCGGAAGGCGCAACTATTATTGCCCAATCTTCTGCAGTTTTGTGGGCAAGCAAACATCGGCAATTAAGGCGACAGTATAAAAAATTATTAAGCGAATTATTGCAAAATGGCGTAGCGGTATTATTACAAGTAAAGATTGATTATGATGAGCGGTATGGGCTGAAATTATTAATTGAGGATATAGACCCTAGTTATACAATGGGGCAAATGGAGCTCAAGCGGCAGCAAATTCTAGAAACTTTACAACAAGAAAATCTACTAGCCATAAATAGCCAAATTCCTTTACCTACTGTTATTCAACGAGTCGCCATTATTTCATCCGAAACAGCCGCAGGTTTACAAGATTACCTCAATCAAGTAGCGACAAATAGTTACGGCTATCAACTAAGTAATCAATTATTTCCAGCAGCAATGCAAGGGGCGAATGTAGAAAAAGAAGTGCTGCGGCAATTAAAAAAAATCGCTTTTTTGAAAGACAATTATGATGCGGTGATTATGATTCGAGGAGGAGGTTCTAAATTAGATTTAGCGGGGTTTGATAACTTAGCCTTAGGTAGAGCGGTTGCTAATTTTCCATTACCTGTTTTAGTAGGAATTGGGCATGAAATAGATGAAACGATATTAGACAGGGTTGCGCATACTTCTTTGAAAACACCCACAGCGGTAGCCGATTTTTTAATCAATCGACTATTACATTTTGAATCAACTATTCTAGAGTATAAAAACTATATTTTTAATGCGGCTAATTATCAAATTCAAGCAGAAAAGAATCAATTAGGGTATGCACAGAAAATGATTCAATTACAGGGAAATACCCAATTAAAAGAAGCGAAAGTAGCCTTGAACCAATTCGCACAAAGATTACCATTAGCCGCTAAAAATAGTTTAGCTTTAGCAAAAAACGCTTTGACACAATTAGCTAAAATAACGGAATTATTAGCACCAGAAACGGCTTTAAAAAGAGGATTTAGCATCACGACTGCCAATGGAAAAGTCGTCACCCAAAAGAGCCAAGTTAAAAAAGGAACGGTATTAACCACCCAATTATTAAATGACCAAATCAAAAGCACCGTAAATGAGTAAAAAAGCACTATCCTATAAATCTGCAATGGAGGAATTACAAACCATCGTTGCGCAATTAGAAGCCAATGCCATTGGCATTGATGAACTATCTGAAAAAGTGAAGCGAGCGGCTGAATTGGTTCAGTTTTGCCAGAAAAAATTACGAACGACAGAGAAGGAAATGGATAATTTGTTTGAGGAAGCATAGTATAGGGGAACTTCAGTTCCCCGAAGAATTAAACTATAGAAAAATATAAATTGAGGTTATCACAGTAGTTACTATTTATAATTATGCATTATTAAAACAATGAAAACAAACCAAGAAATAATACTAGTACCAGTTTTAGAATTACCACCTTTCGATTTCAGTAAAGAGGAAAGAGTATCTCCTAAAAAATCAATTTTAGAAGCACCTCAAGAATGGGTAAATTATAATCAAAGCTGTTATAATGATTCAGGGTTAAATAATATAAAACCGATTAACCCATTAAGCTGGCTTTTTAAAATAGAACCTCTGTCAGATGACGAGTTAAAAATAATTTTAAAACAGTTAATTGATAATGCAGTTGAGGAATTTGATTCAATAAATGAAATTCTTGATGATTTAATAGAATATGCACCGCTAATCCCAGGTGGGTATTTATTTGAAGTTAACCAAGTAATAAAATCAGAACCAGGTTGTTGTTGCGGTTTAGAGAATATTTTAAATTGGAAAGATGATGAAACTGTTTTGACAGGTCATGGTGATGATGATTTTGTTCACATTACTAGGAAAAATGCTCAAGTGGAAATTTCTATTAAACAAGAAATATTCATCCTTTCAAAAGAAGATTATGATAAAGTCGTTAAAGAAGCAGAAGGAAAAATTGATAAATTTGTTGAAAAAAGTGGAATTTTGATAAATAATATACTTGGAATAAAAAATGGAAAATCATTTGCCAAAGCGATGATTTATAAATGGGATTAAAAATGACGGTTAGTACTAATCAAGGATTTACAACAATTCATCGTTCATCATTCATCGTTCCACTAATTCCGATATTTCCCAATAACAGCCTCCCCAGGAAAAGCGTCCTTAACATTTGCCCCTTCCTTCACGACAAACACGCCATTAATTAAAACATACTCCACCCCTTCCGAAAATTGCAAGCCTTTAAAATCAGCCTTGTCAATAGCGTCTCTAAGACCTCCAAGTGTTTTGAAAGACGAATTCTATTATTTTAAATAATATAAACTACTAGCTAAGATTCATTTTTTAGCTAATTTTCTAGTTTTTACAGAACTCCACTGTTGACATGGAATAACTCAGAGAGCTGTGTTACAGTTTATTTAAGCTCATCTGACCTATCCGTAGCAATAGACGGCGCAAAAGAAAATTCCCCAATAGCCGTCCTTAATTCAGTCGTCATTTCAATATCCACAGCAGCTAAGGCAGGTGTCAATTGCTCAATATTCCTAGCGCCAATAATTGGTGATGTTACGCCTGAATGTCCACCAGCCCAAGCAATCGCCAAAGAAACAGCTTTTCCATCTACTGCTATCCATTCACTGTCATTATTTTCTGTAACTTTAACCCCGAAATATTGAGCATTAATATGATTATAAGTAGTCCAATCTAAGCCTCTTACTACTCGTCCTAATTGTGTAATAGAAATAGGGGAATCCGCTTGGAAATCTGTCCATTCTACTAGCTCCAAATGTCGATTAAATATAAAGCGTTGGATAGAACTTGGACTCTTTCGTCCATGCAGTATTGCTATTACAATTCCACATAATACAAAAGCTAAATTATGTATTTTCCCTCTTGGGTCTCTATGGTCTTCTAAATCTGCTTGTAAAGTATCAAAATAGGGTTTAATTTTACTCTTTTCAGGTTGCATATTAAATTTGTGAATTGTGATTAATTCTGCAAAATGCAACCTTTTTTTATCTTTTTGCCATACTTAAGTTTATTGATTCTATTTCGAGAAAAAAAATTAAAATCAATTTTTTAAAACTATTTCGATTTCAAAATAGCTAAATCTACTCAAAATAGTGATTTGTTTTAGGTGATGCTATTTTTTGTAAAAAAATGTAAAAACACTACCTTTAATTAAATTTGGAAATCAATACTTTATTTAATTATTTTCAAAATTTTATTCTAAGTAAATTATTTATACATATGTTTTAATCTGAAAAAATAAAACTATAACAAAACATTTGTGAATAAGCCGTTAAAACAAGTATTAAAATAGGATTAGCTACCCATCGAAGAGAAGGTGCTATTGTAGAAATTTACCATGTTTTTATCAATATGTTCGCCTAATTTTAGGTGAAAGAAAAAAATGCCTATAATTTCAAAAAGGCAGTAACTGTACAGTTACCACCTTTTATGCATCTAAATATTAGTTTGTTATCGTTTCTTATTTTTTTAGTAAATTCATCAAGTATTCACCATAACCACTTTTGATAAAACGATTGGCTTGCACTTCTAATTGGGCATCATCAATAAAACCCATTTGATGAGCAATCTCTTCAATACAACCAATTTTTAAGCCTTGTCTTTCTTCAATAACTTGAATAAATTGACCTGCTTGCATCAGGGAATTATGTGTACCTGTATCTAACCAGGCAATGCCTCTATCAAAAACACCAACCTTTAATTTTCCAGCTTCTAAGTAATGTTTATTGACATCTGTAATTTCGAATTCTCCTCTAGGACTAGGCTTTAAATTCTTTGCTATCTCAATTACTGAATTATCATAAAAATAAAGCCCAGGAACCGCATAATTTGATTTAGGTGCTGCTGGTTTTTCTTCAATTGAAAGCGCCTTAAGTTGTTCATCAAATTCGACTACTCCATATCGTTCAGGGTCTGCTACTTGATAAGCAAAAACAACGCCTCCATCAGGGTCAACACTATTTTGTAAAGTCTTAGTTAGCCCATTTCCGTAAAAAATATTATCCCCTAGAATAAGTGCCACACTATCATTACCAATGAAGTGTTCGCCTAAAACAAAAGCTTGTGCTAAACCATTGGGAATAGTTTGTTCTTTATAGGAAAAATTACAACCAATTTGACTGCCATCTCCTAGTAATTTCCAAAAATTAGGTAAATCCTGTGGGGTAGAAATAATTAGAATATCTTTTATGCCAGCTGATAATAAAGTGGATAAAGGATAGTAAATCATTGGCTTGTCATAAACGGGCATCATTTGTTTACTGATTGCCATCGTTAATGGATACAATCGAGTACCAAGTCCACCTGCTAGAATAATTCCTTTCATATCGTTTTTTTTTGCGCTTGGGGAAGCTAAAGAATTTTACGAATAGTGATAGTTAAAGACGTGGTTGTTTTTACTAGTGAATGCTGCTAATTGTTACAAAAGGAAGACGCGATTACTTGAAAATAAGTGCTCAGACAAATTTAAGTTAACAACTTTCTGCTAACAAATTAAACTATACTCGTCAAAAAAACGCTATGCCCTCTGTGTCCTCCGTTCCTCTGTGGTAAAAATAAGCTATGCCCGTCCAACTAAAAGATGTTAATTTATTTTTGTCGGATTATTTAGCTAAATAAAAAGCATTTATTTGGCAAAGGGCAAAGGGATGAAAGGCAATAAATGTCTGAAAAATTTAAGTTTTACGAAAACCTTTGAAATACAAATAGATCTCCCCCTTTGCCCTACGCTCTTTGCTGAATACTAACAATAAAAACAACTTATTCTTGGAGAGATAAAAGGCGTGTTTAAAATTATTTATATTTAGAAACAAAAAAATTAAAACCATTTGTTTTGTTAAATTATTTGTGTTATATTGCAGCATATTTTAATTTTATCTTTATTTCAATAGGGTTATATGACCAAATTGTTTGAAAAGGTATATTTTATTAAATAAAGAATAAACAAATGATTAGAGACGACAGAATACAACTCAACGAACGTTTTATTAATGTATTTAAATTATTAGAAGAAAGAGGGGATATTGTGCTAAATGATAGAGGGGGAAAAGGTATGGGAGATTTTGCTAAAAAAATCTTAGGAAACCGTGCTTATGGACATATCGTAAGAGCTTTTTTGAATACAGATGATAAACGAGTCATTGATTATCGTCATGCAAAAACCTTATGTAAGGTGTATGGCGTTAATGAAACTTATTTACTAGATGGTATAGGGACACCATTTGGGTTTGATTTGCCAAAAAGCAATGCTGACCTAGAATTAGGTAAAGGCATTGGTAATATATTATATACTTCTGTTAGTGCTTTTGCAGGTACAGCGGTCGAAGCTGGAAGTTTCGCTAGTGAAGATAAAGAGTATTTTGCTATTCCTGGAGTAGCAGGCGGAGGCTTAGTTGCTTTCCCTATTGATGGTAATTCAATGGAACCTGTTATTCAAGATGGGGATATGGTGATTTGCCGTGAAATCTCTAGTTTGAAAGAAGTAAAAGAAAATGAATTATATGCTGTAAAAAGCAATGGCACACTTTGGATAAAGTATGTTAAATTAATTCATGACCATAAAGGTAGAATAGCTAAGTTAAAATTAATTTCTGCTAATTACTTAGAGTACGATCCATTTGTAGAAGAAGTTAATTCTTATACTCGATTGTATAAAGTAATTCGGAAAATTAGTGCTATCTAATTTTAAGTACCAACTTATGATTAGATTGAAATTTCAGAGATACCAAGAATCTGCTGAAAATTAGGAGTAAATTAATTAAACATTACAGGACGATATTAAATGTAATAATTAGTAACGTCCTGTAATAGTTTATATCAGACAATTCCAGATTATTTAATTGCTCCAATTATCTAATTACATTGCCTATTATTTTCCTAATAGAAAACCATTTGAATCTACCTGCATTTAAGGTGAAATAATACAAAACACAAGCATTTTAATTATGCACAACGTTAATCGACAAGAATTAAACGGACGGTTTCGGTCTGTTTATAGTGCACTTGTGGACAGGGGAGTTATTGTCAAAAGTGACCGATTAAAAAGTAAAACTGTTTTTGCTCAACAATTGGGAACGAAGGGACATATTATAGACTTGTATTTACAGGACAAACGAAAAATAACCTACGAACAAGCTAAATTACTCTGTTCTGCCTATAAAGTGAGCGAAGCATTTATGTTTCAAGGGCAAGGAAAACCATTTAATGGTCAATTGCCAAAAGAAGATAGACTAGCTATGGCTTTAGGAATAGACTTTAATCCAAATATTCTTTTTACTAACGTAGAAGCATTTTCAAGCAATACGGTAGGGGTAGATTTACTAGAAGATAATGATCGCTTTCATATTCCTGGATTATTAGGAGACTTAGTTGCCTTCAATATTAATGGAAATAGTATGTCACCAACTATTCGTACAGGTGATATGGTTATCTGCAATCCAATAGAGACGGTGAAAGAAATGAAAGATAATCAAATTTATGCAGTTGTCACTACTCAATCAGTTTGGGTTAAAAGAGTCCAAAAATGTTTTGATAAATTTGGTCGGTGGACTCATTTAAAATTGATTTCTGATAATTTCCATGAATTTGACCCTTTTTTAGTAGAATTAAAAGAGGTTAGAAAGCTATTGAAAGTAAAGCGAAAGTTGACAGGACTTGATTAGGAATGCGATAAAAATAAATTTATCATTTGTTAAAGGTTTAGCTAAATAAACGGTTCATTTTAAGTATTTTAACTAAACCTTTGAGAGACTGTTCAAATAACTGTGTTTAGGCAAAATTTTAGCATTGAAAATCAAGGCTTTACTGCTGACTGCCACTGCTGACTGTCTACTGTCACCTTTGACTCTGAAAAATGTAAATTTATTTTTATCTTATTACTTAATGATTTATTTGATTAAAATTGATTTTAATTTATAAAGAATAAAAGGGCTATCTACAGGAGATAACCCTTTTTTTTGTCGAAAAACTACCAAGTTTTCATCATAATAGATGATTAATAACCAATTATTGGTGTATGAATAGCTTAAATTATATTCTTTTCTATTATTGCATTCCTTTTTGCTTTTTACTTCGACCTACCGTATTTTTGCACCTCCTAAATAATTGATAGGAACAACTAATGTGTCAGCATTAAAATGTAAATATCTGTTGGCAATAAATCCGTTGATTAGTATATTTTCTTGATGGTTTATATTATTTACATTAGTAAAGCAAGCTAAAACACATAATTTGATAGAATTTTCTCGATTTGAATTAGCGAATGGATTAAGGGTGGTCGTACATGAGGATAATAGCACACCAATGATTGCTATAAATATTTTATATAATGTTGGTGCAAGGGATGAATCTCCTGATAAGACAGGATTTGCCCATTTATTTGAACATTTAATGTTTGGTGGGTCTGCCAATATTCCTAATTTTGATGAGCCTATCCAGATGGCAGGTGGCGAGAATAATGCTTTTACTAACAACGATATTACGAACTTTTACAACGTACTTCCAGCAGAAAATATAGAGACTGCTTTTTGGTTAGAATCAGACCGAATGCTAAGCCTCAATTTTAGTAAAGAAAGCTTGGAAGTTCAGCGAAAAGTTGTACTAGAAGAATTTAAAGAAACTTGTTTGAATCAACCTTATGGAGATGTGTGGCATCATCTATCTGATATGGCTTATAAAGTGCATCCTTACCAATGGCCTACTATAGGAAAAATACCTAAGCATGTAGAAGATGCTACTTTAGAAGATGTAAAAAACTTTTTTTATAAATACTACCGACCTAATAATGCCATCTTAGTCGTTTCTGGAAATACGACTACGGAAGCCATTAAGGTATTAGCGGATAAATGGTTTGGCCAAATTCCGAAAGGAGAAGTTATTACTAAAAACATTCCTCAAGAACCTCAGCAACAGCAATTAGTACAGCGCACGAAATACGCAAAAGTTCCAATAGATTCATTGTATTTAGCTTTTCACATTTCTGGTAGGGCAGACAAAGAGTATTATGCCACGGACTTATTATCTGACGTATTGAGTAATGGTGCTTCCGCACGTTTATATCGTCGATTACTAAAAGAAAGGCGATTGTTTAGTCAAATTGATGCTTATGTTACCGGAAATATAGATCCAGGTTTATTGATTATTGAAGGTAAGCCCGCAGAAGGGGTTAGCTTAGAACAAGCAAAAAAGGTTATCTGGGAAGAATTAGAGATATTGAAAAGAGAGTTGATTCCTGAAAAAGAATTATTAAAATATAAAAATAAAGTAGAAAGCACTTTAGTTTTTTCAGAGATAAGCATTTTGAATAAAGCGATTAATCTAGCTTTCTTTGAATCGTTAGGCGATATAGATTTGATTAATCGAGAAAAAGAAATCTATCAAGAAGTAACGGTAGCGGATATTCAACGCTTAGCACAAACTATTTTCGTAGCAGAGAATTGTTCTGAATTGCATTATAAGGCAGAGAAAATAGAGGGAGAATAAATTGTAAAGTAAATAGATAGTTATTCGCTGCTAATCAATAGGCATCGAATGGCAACGGAGGTAAGGGTAATGGATTTGACGAGTTAAATGAGATATTAAATAATTTTTAATATCCATTTTTTAGCTGATGCTCTAAATCTATACCGTGAACCGTTGACCGTAAACCATTTAACCGTACCAACATTATGAGCAAAAAATTTACCCACCTAGACGCCGCAGGTAATCCATCTATGGTTGATGTAGGCGAAAAAAAAGTGACTAAAAGAATAGCTAAAGCTAGAAGTATTATTGTAGTGGACGATGAAATACTGGCTCAATTTGAAGGTAAAGATATTCAAACTAAGAAAGGCCCTGTTTTTCAAACCGCTATTATAGCAGGTGTCATGGGAGCTAAAAAAACAAGTGATTTAATTCCACTCTGTCATCCACTAGGTTTGGATAATTGCCAAGTAGCTATTCATATTAATGATGCCAAAGAAATAGTGGTAGATTGTACGGCTAGTTTATCTGGTAAAACAGGTGTGGAAATGGAAGCTTTGACTGGTGCTACTGTTGCTGCTTTGACTATTTATGATATGTGTAAAGCCTTCTCTCACAATATTATTATTAAAGAAAGGAAATTGATGGAGAAGGGAGGAGGGAAGAGTGATTTTAAGAGAGAATGATCCAAAGATTTCTTTACACCGAAAGCATGCGATTTTTACTCAATTTATCAAAGAGCTATTTATTTTACTCACCTGATTTAATCAATAAAAACACCCCATTTTGTTACTTGCTTAGCCTTATCTATTTCAAATAATAATCCTTTGGATGGGATGACTAAATAGAATCCACT
>JBGCFJ010001051.1:0-26496 GCA_045106885.1 Saprospiraceae bacterium | reverse complement strand
GTTCTGCGGCTTTATTTTGTCCTTCTACGGCGTTGGGAAAATACTCATTATGCTACGGCATAACTCCGTTTTTCCCGCCTTGTACAAGAACAAACTAAAACCACATCTTCTGGTAGGTTATTTATTGCCTGCTCCCTAACAAGAATAAACTAATACATTTTTGAACACAACTTGTCCCGATTTTTTCGGGATAGTCACAATAGTATTTTCACAACTTGTCCCGATAAATATCGTGGATAGTAAACATAGCTTTAATTATTAGTTAGCTGGATTTAGTTCGTAAAGCTATGTTGCCTATGTGTTTTTCACTGTATGCCTATGTGGCAAAAATTGTTAATTTAGTTGTGTCTGATATAAAACAAAAAAGAGCCAAATTCACGAAGAATTCGACTCTTTTTTATTTATATCCTTGTCAACCATATACCGTGAACCATTCACCGTATACCGTTAGATTTATTCATTAAAGTAAGAAGCATCATTTTGACCACCTCCTTCTAACTTCTCTAATCTATTCTTAAATTCTGTAGAAGTTGGTAAATCATCTTTTCTAGCGAAGATTTCCTTTAAGGCAATTAAAGTATTTCTATCATTCGCATTTAACGTTTCTGCTTGCTTGAAATAAGGTAAAGCTTCGTCGAATTGAGTTAAAACTAATTTTCTTAATTCATCATACTTTTTCAATCCAGCTTTAGAATAATCATCTGCTAAAGCATTCATATCCTTAGTTGTTGCAGCAGCACGGTTGTAGTATAAAGCACCAATACTATAAATAGCATCAAAGAATTTACTATCTTTTTCTAAAGCGGTACTATAAGCCTTAAATGCATTATCAAAGTTTTCTTGTGCGGCATCTGCATCTCCTTCTTCTAATCCTTTTTGATAAAGATTATCGTAAATACTTCCTAAAGTAGTATATAAGGAAATATTGCCTGGTTCTTTTTCAATAGCCGCTTGTAATTTTCCAGTCAAGGCATTTAATTTACCATCTGCTAAATAGTGATTAATCTCATTGAATAATAAAGATACATCATCTGGAAATTTAGCTCTACCTTCTTCTAAGATAGCTAAACCAGCAGCTCTATCACCTTCTACTTCCATTTTGTATAAAGCTTCGTAAACAGCTGGTTTATCAAAACCTGCATCCTTCAAAGTCATAAAAATTGGCTTAGCTTCTGCTAATTTTTGTGCATTCAAAGCAGCCAAACCAGTATAATATCGTTGGTCATTTAAAGCCGCTTCATCCGCAAAAATAGTTTCTTTTCCATTATCTCTTAGATATTTGTCTGCATCCAAAGCGTACTGAAAAGCCATATAAGCAGTTTCATACTCTTTCTTTTCGTAATAACCAGCACCTTCACTTACTAAGTGTCCTTGTATTTCTCCAATACCTTTTTGGATTAATTTAGGATCTCTTTTCTCTGCAAATGGTATTGCTGCAGCATAAGCTTCATAAGCAAGAATAGCTGCATTTTCTACTGCCTTTTCAGAATTAGGGTCTAATGCGCTTAACATTTGGTGAGAGGAGCAAATACCTCCATAAATATTTCCCTTAGTAATCCACGCTTTAGCAGTATTTTTAGTGTCTTCAGCAGTCGTTGCTGTTTCAATAGACGCCATTGCTTCTTGTAATTTATCTCCATTTTTAGATGGGTCTAAATCATAAGCTCTCTGAGCATTAGCTGCTTTCTTTAAAGCCTTTTTGCCTTCTTGTGCAGTCAATGTACTAGCGACTAATAATAAAGATAGGAATCCGAGCACTAACTTCTTCATTTTATTAAATTTTAGTTTGAAAGTTTTTTAAATCAAAAATTTGACTTGTTTATAAAATAACCTGAATCATTTGTTTAAGTACCTAGTGTTAAATAATCGCCAATTTTGATGAGGATATTTTTTTGTTATGCAAGGCAAAAATTCTTTGCATAGCACCGCTATGGAGATAATTTTTAACGCAGCAGAATAGAAAAAGAGTCCATCATAAAATGTGTTGATGATTTGATAGTAGGTACTTCAGGTACAAAACTACAACTTTCGTAGTTTTTTTTATAAAGGTTCGCTATTAAGACGTTAGGAAATCTCTTTTTGGTGTTGCAAAGACGTTAAAGCCTCTGATTAGGATGTTAAATTTCGTTAAAGAAAGTTACGGGTGGGGGTTTAAGAATCAATAAGGGCTACTATTTATAAAATTAAGGTTGGAGCATTTCTAATTTAGAACCAAAAAAAGTGAATGGCATCAAACACGCCATTCACTTTTTTATATTAACGAGGAACTATGCTTCCGTATCATCGTCAGTTCCCGATTCATTCTCATTTTCAGGAGTAGCTATGTCCTTTGATTCTTCTGAAGTACCTTCTACGGTAGAAGTACCTGCTGCATTTTCTACGCCTTCTGCATTTTCTTCATTCACTTCTTCTTCTTTAGATTTCGGTATCACTGCAATATCTGCAATTGAATCTCCTTTATCTATTCTAATTACTTTTACGCCTTGAGTTGCTCTACCCATTACACGCATATCAGATGCAGAAATCCGAATTGTAATACCAGATTTATTAGTAATCATCAAATCTTCTTCTTCACTAACTGATTTGATGGTCGCTAAATTTCCTGTTTTTTCTGTTACTTGTAATGTTTTAACACCTTTTCCACCCCGATTAGTCATTCTATACTCTGTTAATTTAGAACGTTTACCATAACCTTTCTCAGAAACCATCAACACCGTTCTACTTTCATCGGTTGGGTCTACACTAATCATTCCAACCACCGCATCATCTTTTCCTTCATCTAAAATAATACCTCTTACTCCAGCAGCACTTCTTCCCATTGGGCGAACCTTTGCTTCGGGGAATCGAATCGCTCGACCACTTCTAACGCCCATTAAGATTTCGTTGTTACCGTTGGTCAATCTAGCCTCAAATAAGGTATCATTTTCTCGAATCGTAATGGCATTAATACCATTCGCTCTTGGTCGAGAAAATGCTTCTACAGACGTTTTCTTGATAACCCCTCGCTTTGTACAGAAAATGATGTAATTATTCTTGACAAATTCTTCATCTTTTAAATCATCAATTTTAATATAAGCTTTCACCTTATCATCCTTAGGTAAAGCAACAATATTTTGTAAGACACGCCCCGCAGAATTTTTACCTGCTTCTGGAATCTCATAAACTCTTAACCAATGACAGCGACCTTGCTCCGAGAAAAGTAGTAAATAATTATGCGTTTTTGCAGTAAATAAATGTTCAATAAAATCAGTATTTCTAGTCTTTGTTCCCCTTGAACCACGACCACCTCTACCCTGTCGGCGGTATTCCGTCACAGGCGTTCGCTTGATATACCCAAGATTAGAAATCGTAATAACTACCTCTTCATTCTTAATTAAATCTTCAATACTAATTTCGCCATCCGCATAGCTAATTTCAGAACGACGTTCATCACCAAATTTTTCTCTTACCTCTGCTAATTCTGCTCTTACTATATCTTTTTGCATATCTTCACTAGCCAAGATAGCCTTCTTATGCGCAATTAATTTTTGTAATTCGTCATATTCTTCTTGCACCTTATCAATTTCTAAGCCAGTCAGCTTAGACAAACGCATCTCCAAAATAGCTCTTGCTTGAATTTCGGATAAGCCAAATTTCTCCATCAAGCCATTTCGAGCGATTTCTACCGTTCTAGAAGCTCTAATCAAAGCAATGACTGCATCTAAGTTATCTAGCGCAATCAACAACCCTTCAAGAATATGTGCTCTCTCCTCTGCTTTTCTTAATTCATATTGCGTCCGTCGAACTACAACTTCAATACGGAATTTAATAAATTCTTCTATCTGTTGTTTTAAGTTCAGAATTCTTGGACGACCATTGACCAAGCAAACGTTATTAACGCCATAAGAACTTTGCAGCGGTGTATATTTGAATAATTGGCTTAAAATGACATTCGCCATTGCATCACGCTTCACATCCACTACAATTCGTAAACCATTTCTATCTGATTCATCCCGAACGCCGCTAATTCCTGTTATTTTTTCTGTATTAACCAACTCTGCAATCTTAACAATAAGATTCGCTTTATTGACTTGGTAAGGAATTTCATTAACGACAATCTTCTCTCGACCATTATTATCTTGTATCTCTGCTTTCGCTCTTACGACAACTCTTCCTCTACCCGTTTCAAAAGCTTCTTTTACACCCGACATTCCGTAGATAATGCCACCTGTAGGAAAATCTGGTGCTTTAATGAATTCCATCAAACCATCCAAATCTATTTCAGGGTCATTAATAGTTGCCACTATCCCATCAATCACTTCCGTCAAGTTGTGTGGCATCATATTAGTTGCCATACCTACCGCAATTCCTGAGGCACCATTCACCAATAAGTTGGGTACTTTAGTAGGTAAGACTGTAGGTTCTTTTAAAGTATCATCAAAATTTAGAGAAAAATCGACCGTTTCTTTGCCTAAATCAGCTAAAATCTCATCACTTATCTTTCTTAATCTAGCCTCCGTATATCTCATCGCCGCAGGGCTATCTCCGTCCATAGAACCAAAGTTCCCTTGCCCATCTACTAAAGGATAACGCAAAGACCAGTTTTGTGCCATCCGAACCATAGAATCATAAACAGAAGTATCTCCATGTGGGTGATATTTACCTAATACTTCACCAACTATTCTTGCGGATTTCTTATGGGCTTTGTTATAGACCAATCCCAATTCTGACATACCGAATAATACTCTACGATGTACAGGTTTTAGTCCATCTCGTACATCTGGCAATGCTCTAGAAACAATTACAGACATCGAATAATCGATGTAAGCAGATTTCATGTGATCGTCAATCTTAATGGGAATTATTCGCTGGCTACTATTAGACATTGAAAGACTTTAAAAGTGGAAAGAAAAATAGGGCAACTTATAAATTAAAAAACTATCATTTATTCAAAATATCTTTTGGATAAATTTTATAATAGATTATTAAGTATAATGGATAAATTACCCAAAAAAACAAGTATTCTGTTATTATACTAAAGTGTAATTTTCATACCGTTTTTGAACGGTCTGCAAATTTACAATATTTATAAGAATTTTAAAGCATTTTTAAGAACAAAAAGCAAGAAATTAATGGGCTGATTTCAATAAAAAAACTAGCAAAAAAAAAATATTGAAAATAAAAAGTTATAGTAATAATTGATGATTCTAAATAGCCATGAAAGAATCTATTAAGGGCATTAATCGAATTCGGATTTAAAAATAATTTCATATTTTAAAATTAAAATTTCATAAATAATTATTTTATTGATAATTATATATGAAAAATAATTAAATTATGAAAAATTAAATTATCAAGGTAAAAAATAAATAAAAAAAATACACGAAGGTTCATTAAAAATTACAAAAATCAAGAATTTCTCAAAAGATGCCAAACTTAATAAACAGGGGGTAAAAAGGTCAAAATTAGTCATATCATGTATTTTTGTACGCAAAATCTTTGGATAGAAGTAAATTTTGTAGTATAATTGCGCATATAATAACAAGAAAAAAAACAACTTTTTTAAGATATAGTGTTTCATAGTGTGAGGGGTAACCACTTAAGTGGTTGCTCCTTTTTTATATAATAAACTATATTTTTCGCTTCAATAAAAGTGTTGCTAAAGCCTTTAATTCTTCTTTCTTTTCATCAGCGACACCAACCATTTCTAAGTGATTCATTGCCTTATCTTGATATTCATTTTTAACTTGATTTGCTAAATATTGAATGTTATTTCTTTGAAAAATAGCTTTAACATCATTTATTTTTTTCGCTTCCTCAACGGGGTAAGTACTCATCAATTTTTCCAATTCTTTTTTATCTTTTTCGCTGGCTACAGCGAGCGTTTTCAAGACCAAGAAAGTTTTCTTATTCTGTAAAATATCCCCACCAATTCTTTTACCAAAGGTAGCTGCATCCCCAAAAGTATCTAAAATATCATCTTGCAGTTGAAATGCAATGCCTATATTTCGACCAAATTCGCCTAAATGAAAAACATCTTCCTCAGAGGCTTTAGCTAAGATAGCGCCCATTTTTAATGCACCAACTAGCAAGAAAGCTGTCTTATGCTCAATCATCATTAAATAGGCAGGAATTGTGACTTCGTTACTTGTCTCAAAATCCATATCATATTGCTGTCCAATACATACGGCTTCTGCTACTTCTGTAAAAGTTTTAATTATTTCTGGGATTAACGCCTTATCCTCTACTTTCAATAAATAATGGTAAGCATAAATTAGCATGACATCTCCGGAGAGAATGCCCGTATTTGTATCATATTTATAATGCACTGTAGGTTTTCCTCTCCTCAATGGAGCTTCATCCATTATATCATCATGCACTAAAGAAAAATTATGGAAAATTTCAACAGCTTGCGCTATAGGAAGTGCCATTTTTATGTCTGCTTCATAAAGGTTATAAGCCATTAAAACGAGTATCGGTCGTATTCTTTTTCCACCTAATTGCATGATATAATCAACTGGTTCAAAGAGTTTTGTGGGTGCTTTAGTAAAAGGGTTTTCTTGTAAGTAATCTAAAAAGGAATCTTTTAACTGAGCAATAGAATACATAAAATAATTTTATAGTTTAATGCCAAAATTCCTGTCACAAATTCTATTTTTGACTATTTGGGCATCATATTTGAATATTATTGAAAAATAAGCACTTTTTGTGAGCATTTTCCATAAAAGTATTTATTAAGGAATAATTCCTAATAAGGACTACCTATAAAAACACAAATCTAACAAATGTTTAAAAAGCATAGCTAAAAGTTGTTTTTAATTAGAAAACAAGATTATTTACCTATAGAATATTATCAGCTCCCCATTCTCCGATTTGTATTAAAAACTCAAAAAATTAATTAGTAAAACTTATAACCAAATCTTACACACAAGAATGAATAACTAATAAAGACGTATTTATATTTGTCTTTTTGTCCACTAATTTTGTTAAAATATTTGCCTCCAATAGCGTGTCTCTATTTTTCACCAAATTATTGAACAAAAATACTAAGTACTAAACTTAAACTTATAGTCTTTATGGAAGCTTCATTCCTTAGAGCAACGGAAGTTTATGAATGGTAAAAAGAAGATACCAATACTCCACTTAGAAGATAATAAGGCGGATGTTACTGTGATGAAAAAACTGTTAGACGATTCCTCTATTAGATACGATTATACGAGTGTATCCAGTTTGAGACAAGGCATAGAATTAGCGCACCAACAACAAGTATCAGTTGTACTAATCGACTTGAATCTACCCGATAGTGCTGGTTTCAAAACCCTCACTACTTTTCTAGAAAAAGGGCCCTTTGTACCTGTTATTGTAGTTACCGCTACTAATAACGAGATTATAGGCAATCAGTCTGTCAAAGCAGGCGCTCAAGATTTTTTAGTAAAAGGTCAATTTGATGGAAAATTATTGGGTCGTTCAATTCGATATTCGTTACAACGACATAGCACTCAGCAAAAATTAGAAATAACTGCTCGTAATTTATCTGTCAGTGAAAAACGATACATCCAAGCTCAATCGCTCGCACAGTTTGGGAATTTTGAAATGGATATCGTTACTAATGAGATGCACTGGACCGAGGAAATTTTTAAAATATTAGGCCTCCACCTAAATAGCATCAAACCTTCCTTAACAGATTATTTAAACTTTGTTCATGTAGAAGACAAACAAGCAGTCGAAGGCTTTTTCGATGAAATAGCTAAAAGTGGTCAGCAAGGAAGTATAGAACATCGCATTGTTCAAGATAATCACACGATTAAATATGTTGCATTAAATGCAAAACTATTTTATGATGAAATAGCAGAAAGAGTGCTTTTGGTAGGTGGTATACAAGATATTACCGAACGAAAAATATCAGAGCAACTCATCATTGAAAAAAACATTAATACTAAAGCTTCCAAAGTAAAAGAAGAGGCATTAATGAATATGAGTTTTCACATCAGAACGCCTTTAGCATCTGTAGTGAACTTAGTTTATTTATTAGAAAAATCTCAGCTAAATAGCCAGCAAAAAGAATTCCTAGATGGATTAAAAACATCAGTAGATGATTTATCCATTATGGTGAATAATTTATTGAATTTTTCTATGCTAGTAACAGACCAAGTAAAGGTAGCAGAAGAAGAGTTTAATATTAAGGATTTTCTACAAAGTATAAAAAAGGTTGTCCAAATTAAAGCAGACAATGCAAAACTAAAACTAGACTTCAATATTGCAAAAGGTTTACCTGCTACTATATTCAGTGATTCCATCAAAATCACACAAATTTTATACAATTTGATGGATACCGCTATTAGAAACACAAAAGAAAAAGCAGATTTAACCATTGCCGCATTCCTCAGTAAAGATAATCAAACAAGCTCTTCTTTCATTTTCAACATTATAGATCATGCGACCTTACTATCTGATGAAAAGTTAATCAAATTTGAAGAATCAGAAAGATTATTAGAAGTTTATTCAGAAGAATTAGATAATGAAAATCAGCAGGAATTCTTAAGTATAGCAATGGTTTCTAAGCTAACAAAAATATTAAAAGGAACTTTTACCATCAATAGTGAAGTAGAACAAGGAACTATTTATAAAGTTGAAATTCCTGTAAAAATTGGCCAATTTGCTAAAATCAGTCATGGCGATGCACCTGATATTCCTATTAAAATTTTATTAGTAGAGGATCATTTCTTAAACCAAATTGCTACTAAAAAAGTCTTGACGACTTGGTCGGATTTTGTCAAAGTAGACATTGCAGAAAATGGGTTAATTGGTGCACAGAAGCAAAAGGAAAAGGGATATGACATTATTCTAATGGACATCCAAATGCCCATTATGAATGGTATTGACTCCGCTAAAAAAATAAGAAAATTTAGTCAAGTCCCGATTATCGCCTTAACAGCAAATGCTTCTAAGCAAGAAGCGGACCGTTGTATCTCGGTGGGTATCAATGATTATTTAGGCAAACCATTTAAGCCTACGAATTTATATGCTAAAATAATGAGTATGTTGGTAGGCATAGAAGCGTAAACAATTTTCAATTTTCAATTTTCAAAAAACGTAAATTGAAAATTGAAAATTGAAAATTTCACATTGAAAATTAGAAGCTTCTCACATCTCCACTTCCTGCAATACTAGACTTCACTTTATCAGGATCTCCTTTATATTTCACATCTCCACTTCCTGCAATACTTACTTCTAAACTACCTGAAACGTTCACTTCGCAATCTCCAGAACCTGCGATACTCACTTCACAATCATCCACTTTAAAACCTGCTAAATCTATATCACCAGAACCTGCAACACTAATTTCTAAATCTTCACCATCTCCATTTAAAGTAATATCACCAGAACCTGCAATACTAACTTCTAAATCATCCACATTCTTAAAGTCAGTTTCTCCAACAATACTACCTGCTCCAGCAACAGACAATTCATCAATCATCGGTAAAGTAATGTATACATCAATGCCATCATGTCGCTTCAAATTCGTTCCTTTCTCTAATTTAACTCGCCATTTTCCACTCCTTACTTCTTTATTAATTAGGTCAATGATATTTTGCTGTGCTTTAATTTCTACCTTCTGTTTTTTTCCTTGTCTCAAATGCACTTCTGCCCCAATAGACACCCCAATACCTGTAAATTCGTCTAAATCTAAAGCTTTAGTTACTCTTTTACCTTCTCCCGTTACACCTTTTCCCCATTTATTCCATTGGGCATCAGCCGTAAAAGACAGCATTAAACTTAAAAATAATACGCTAAAAAATAAGCTATATTTTCTCATATTTTTTTGATTTTGATTAATGAATACTTGTTTCTCTTTTTTAAAGACAGGTTTATTTTTGAAGGGTTGCTTTGTTCGGTTGCCAGTTGCGGGTTGCCTGTTGTGGGTTACCTGTTGCCAGTTTAACGGGCAATAAAAAACTTAACTGGTAACTGGTGTGGACAAGCTGGCAACTCGCAACTGGTAACCCGCAACCGGTATCACTCCTTCAACATCTCCTTAATCGCCCGTTCTAATTGTTGGTCAATACCTTTATCAACTTTCCCTGGCATATTTTTCACTTTAATCATTGGTTCTGTTTGATTATTTTCCATCCAGTTACCATTAATATCTTTAGCACTGACAGGAACAACGCCCCAAACCGAGCCATCAGGCAATCTTTCCCAACCTGCAAAACTACAAGTTCCTGGTACAGGCATGCCAACGGTTTTACCAATTTTCAAATCAGCATACCCACAAGCAAAACAATGACCATCAGAGTACATACTTTCATTAAAGATGGCTAAAGTTGGTTTTGTCCAACGAGAAGTTGGTTCTCCACCTACTACTCTGGCTTCTGTCTCGTAAGTAATAAACGGTACACCTGTGAAAAACATTGCCAAGTCCGCTACTACATCCCCTCCACCATTAAATCGAGTATCTATGACCATTCCTTTTTTATCAAAATATTTCCCCATCATATCTTGGTAAATACTTCGATAAGGGCCGTCACTCATCCCTGGAATATGCACATACCCCAATTGTCCATTACTCTTCTTTTCTACTTCTTTTTCATTAATTTTCACCCATCTTTTGTACAAAAGGCGATTTTCATCCCTTAAAGAAATCGGTTTGACTCGAACCATTTCTCTTTTCTTCGTAGCAGGGTCAACAATTTCCAATAAAGTAAAATCACCCGCTTTTCGATTTAAGTATTTAGCGACATCTTGATTTTGGCTAATGGTTTCACCATCAATTTTTTCGATAATCATTCCTGCCTTCGCCTTAATTTTGGCTTTATCCAATGGACCACCTTTAATAATTTCATCAATTAAAATGCCCACTCCTGTATGTTTGTAATTCATAAAAATTCCTAAAGAAGCAGTCGCATCTGCATTCGATACTCGATTGCCTCTATATCTAGCTCCTGCATGAGATACATTTAATTCGCCCAACATTTCCGACAACATTTCTGTCACTTCAAAAGAATTTCCTAAATGTGGCACATATTTTTCATATTCCGTCTTCATCTGATTCCAATCAATGCCATGAAAATTAGAGTGGTAAAAAATGGCATTGGTTCTAATCCAAACGTGGTCAAACATTGCTTGTCTTTCTGCGGCTGCATCAAATTCCATTTCCCCTTTTATTTTTACGCCTTCTTTCTTTGCTTTTTCAGGGTCAATTTTAGAAATTTTTCCACTACTTAATAAAAAGAGGTTTTTTCGGTCTTTATCCCATTCTAGTCTACCAAAACTAGCACCTAATTTTAAAACCATTTTAGTCTCTTTCGTTCGCAAGTTAGTACTCCACAAATTCATTCCTTTTTCAAATTGAGACAAATAGTATAGCTTTTCGCCATCTTTAGATAAGACCGCATCGCCCAAACGAGAAGAATGAATGGTTAATCGACTCGTTCGGTCTTTCATATTCTCCCAATCAAACGTCAAATCTTTTACTTTGTCCTTATCCTCTTTATCCTCTTTTTTATCACTATCTCCAGTCTTCTTTTTGCCTTTTTTCTTCCCATTTTTTTCAGCCGCTTCTTTGGCTTTCTTTGCTTTTTCTTTTTTCTCTTTTTCGGCTTTTTCCTTGGCTTCTTTTTCCACTTCCTCTATCGCTTTCTGCAATTTATAATCTTCCTCATCCAAACTATATTTATCCCAAGCTTCTTGCGTAAAGAACATACTAAAAACATCATTTTCAGAGCGTCCGCTAGTCGCATAGGATTTCAAGCCATTTCTATTACTAAACCAAATCATCTGTTTCCCTTCATTCACCCATTTAGGGCTAGAATCATAATAGCCACTTTCATTCAAATTCACTCGTTTAGAACCATCCGCTGCCATTAACAATACTTCGGTATTATTTAAAGACAAGCTCCAATCCACTAACAACCATTTACTATCAGGACTCCAAGTAAAATACTTATCGCCATCTCGCATGTGGTATAAATCTTTTGGTGTTAATAAGGTCACTTCCTTTTTAGTCGCCACATCCATAATTTTCAAAGTACGTCTGCCTTCAATAAAAGCTAATTTTTTCCCATCAGGGGAATATTTGGCTAAATAATTATCTGTTTGGTTTTCAATAACTGGCGATTCTTTGACCAAAGTAGCTGCATAGAAAAAAGGTTCTTCTTTCCTCGTTTTTTCTGTTTTATAAATACTCCATTTTCCATCTCGCTCACTACTGTATACAATGGATTTACCTTCTGGGCCCCAAGTGACAAAACGCTCTTGTTCTGGTGTGTTGGTCAATCTCTTTGTAAAGGACTCTCCAACTGATGTCACAAACACTTCTCCCCTAGCAATGAAGGCAATTTCTTTTCCATTTGGAGAAACCGACATTTCATTAATACCTCCATTAATCGAGATAAATTTATCGTTATTATTTTTGTCTTGGGTTCTAATCGTAATGGCTACTTTCTGCGGTACTTCCCCTTCTTTCATGGTATATAATTCCCCATCAAAACCAAAACTCAAAATCCCATTCCCCATACTTAAAAATCGAACAGGATGCAATTTAAAATCGGTTAATTGTTTATTTTGTTTAGGATTGTCTAACGCCATTTTATGCACATTAAACGTCCCACTTTCTTCACTCAAATAATAGATACTTTTTTCATCTGCACTTAATATTGGTTGTCTATCTTCTCCTTCATAAGTCGTAATCATTTTATGGGTATCAGTAGCCACATCATAACTCCAAATATCTCTAGCAATAGAAGAAGTATGATGTTTTCGCCATTCATTTTCGCCACCTTTTTTGTCGTGGTAATACATCTTTTTACCATCTTTACTCACCTGTACATATTCCGTTGGGAAAGTGAAGACTTGGTTGATTCTACCTCCTTTTACAGGAACACTATACAATTCTGACTGAGAGCGATGTGGATACTGTCGGTGATTCACTTCATCTTGTCGCAATGCGCCAAATAATACGGCTGAATCATCCGCCGAAAAAGTAAAAGGTTGCTCATTATTGGAATGAAAAGTTAGTCGATTCGCAGGACCGCCCATAGCATCCATCGTAAAGACATCAAAATTGCCGTAACGGTCAGAAGCAAAAGCGATTTGAGTTCCATCTTTGCTCCAAATTGCCATATAATCATGGGCATCGTGGTAGGTTAATTGGATGGCATTTCCACCAGCAGTAGGTACTTTGAATAAATCGCCTTTATAGGTAAAAACGATTTGTGTCCCATCAGGAGAAATCGTGGCAGAACGTACCCATTTTGGGTTGACTTGTGCCAATAGAAAAATTGGCAAAATTAGTAGGAGTAATAACAGTCTTAATTTCATTTTATTAAATATTATGGTTAGGTTTAAAATATGGGTATAAAAAATACGAATTATACTTCATTAGGTCTTTTTATGAATGCAAAGACGCAAAGTTCGCTTTGAATTTATCTTTATTTTGTTAGTACTCTATAGAGCATCAAATTAAAGATTGATATTAAAAAATATTAAAATTATCATCTAGCCCCTTAAATCCGTTGCCTTCATTCATCCCTTGGTCTATTTTTTCACCAACAGATGAATGAAGGCAACGGATGATTATTAATTTTTTATCTGGCAATCTATACCGTCAATTCATCGTTCATCATTTATAGTTCATCATTCTTCTAATCACACCTTCACTACCACTTTCCCAATCGTCTGCCCCGTTTGAAACAACTTAATCGCCTCTTTCAAATTCGGAAAATCAAAAACATGCCCAACATGCGGTTTCCCAATATCCAAGTCTTTTAACTCTGCAATCAGGCTTTGCATTAAAGCCGTTCGTTCGTATAAATAAATGAGGTTGAAACCTAGAATACCTTTATTAATTTCGCTCATAGATTGAGGGTCAATCATTGGTCGAGTCAGATGTTCCCATAGTACTTTGAAATAATTTGGACGACTGCCAGGAGAGGCATATCGAGCAGCACCATAAAAAATAACTCTGCCTTCTGGTGCCATTATATCATAAGCATTTTTAAAAAAAGAACCGCCAATACATTCCATCACAATGTTTAGTTCTCGTCCGTCCAATGCTTTCGTCAAGTCTTTTTTGAAAGTCGATTTATTCCGAACAATTACTTCATCATAACCTTCTTTTTGAACAAAATCTATTTTTTTAGCACTCCCAACTGTTCCAATCGTATAAGCGCCATATTTTTTGGCAATTCGATTCGCCAAAATACCAACGCCTCCTCCAGCACTATGCACTAAAATCGTATAATTTTCTCGAATAGCGCCTAAATTTTTCAAACCATAAAAGGCAGTCAATACTTGCACCAAATAAGCAGCGCCTTCTTCAAAAGTCCAACCATCGGGTAAAGGCATAATATGTCCTTCATCCATATTTAGGTGTGAGGTATAGCCACCAAATCGAGTCACGCCCATAATTTTATCGCCTACTTTGTAGGTCTTCGTATCAGGGCCTATTTTGATAACTTCACCCGCATATTCCAAACCAGGAATAAATGTACCTTTTGGGGTGGCGCTATATAAACCAAACATGGCAAAAATATCGGCAAAATTAAGTCCGATGGCTTTTACAGCAATGGTTACTTCATCTCCGACAGGGTCAGGTAATTCGGAAGTAACTAGTTTTAGGTTTGCGATACTGCCCGCTTTGAGTTGGTAGGATTGTCTTTGCATAAAATGTTGGTTCACGGTTTACGGCAAACGGTTCATGGTCTGTCGCAATTTTTTTTTAAAAAATCGTAAATTAGCATCAAATATACTCATTCTTTTATATTATTTAGCAGAGAAGATAGCGTGATAAGATTAGAGATTTATCCTTTAAAAGAAGTTTTTGAATTGCCATAAACTTTTTATGCTAGGACAAGCTCTCTTCTCTCAATAAAATGGTCTCTTCTCTCTATTCTATCAAGACTACACAATCAAAATAATTATGGCTTATTTCACCCAAGACTACCTTACTTTCCTAACTGAACTAGAAAGTAATAATAACAGAGACTGGTTCAACGATAATAAAAAACGCTTTAAAGAAAATGTAGAAGCACCTTTCAAAGCATTTTTACAAGATTTAATTGATACGGCAAGTGCGGCAGATACTCGTATTTCTATCACCCCAAAAGAAGCCATGTTTCGTATTTATACAGACACTCGCTTTTCTAAAGATAAAACGCCTTATAAAACGCAGATGGCAGCGATTGTCGGCGAAGGTGGACGGAAAGGGATGAAACCGAATGGGATTTACCTTCATTCAGGTTTTGATAGTTTCGGTATTTTTGCAGGTGCTTTTCGACCACAACCAAAAGAGGTAAAATTGATTCGAGAAGCCATTGTTTCTGATATGGATGGTTTTCAGGCTATTCTAGATGATAAAAAATTCAAAAATCAATTTGGGGAAGTCAAAGGAGAAGCACATAAGCGCATCCCAAAAGAATTTGCGGAAGAATACGAAAAACAACCATTGCTCATCAGAAAATCATTTTATGTCAATAAAATTTTTCCTGCCGATACTATTTTAAAGGATAACCTCATTGACATTTGTATGGAGCATTTTATGGCGGTACAGGATTTTGGAGAGTTTTTGTACGAGGCGTATAGTTAAGTTATTGGAGACATCGGTTTAAGAGATGTTATTGTCCGCTGAGTTTTATCGAAGTCAACCCAAAATCATTTATTGTTTATGAAAAAAGTCAGTATCAGTCTCTTCATTCTATTTCTTTTTAGTTTCCTTAATTGTTCCGAAAACAGCCATGAAAATCCCCCACAATCTTTTACAAAAGAAGTTGAAGTAAGGAATATCAAGGCTACTAAAAAATATGCAAAGAAAATGTATGGTGCAGAAGTAGACAGAATTGTATTTGAGGTCGAATATATTTATAAAAAACGAGTTTATAAATCTAGTGTGACTATGAGGTGGGTTTATTTATCGCCCAAATTAATTAATATAGTTGATAAAAAAGCATTTGAAAAGTTAATCGTAAAATGTGACGAGGCCTCTCCTAAAAAAATAATGGTTTTTGTTTCAAAACCATACAGTTTTGAGAAGAGAGAGGTGAGAGCAGAGAAAAGAGACTTGATTAGTAGATAAAACTAGTTTTTCAGCTTTTAAAATAATCTATTTGTCGATAAATAGTTGGTTTGTAGTCTCTAATCTCTCTTCTCTGCTCTCTAATCTAATCTAATTTATGTATGGTTTTAAAGGTTTTTGTTAGCAATTAGTAATTCTCCAAACAATATTTGCAAAACATTCTCTCTTAAACCCCGTTTCAAAATATAATTTCATAGTTAGTGTGTTTTTTACAGCATCTAATGATAAATCCCTGTAATTTTGCATTAATTAATCACCTCTGGACACCGTTTGTAGTGAATTGTGTACCATAAACTGTTTAAAAATGGGACAAGAAGCTTATGATAAGTTGTGGAAACTAATTGGTTTAAGATATAAATCACATCCTTGGCACGGTATAGACATAGGTAGTAGAACGCCAAGAGTTGTTACCTCTTTTATAGAAGTAATTCCATCGGATACCGTAAAATATGAGGTGGATAAAAAGACAGGTTATTTAAAAATCGACCGTCCTCAAAAATTTTCAAATATTGTTCCTGCACTTTACGGATTTATTCCACAAACTTACTGTAAAGAACAAGTGGCTGCTTACTGTATGGAGCAAACAGGCAAAAAGAATATCGTCGGTGATGATGACCCATTAGATATTTGTGTATTGACCGAGCGAGAAGTCACACATGGCAATATCATTGTAAAAGCTAAGCCAATTGGTGGTTTTAGAATGTTGGATGGTGGAGAGGCAGATGATAAAATTATTGCCGTTTTAGAAAATGATGAAGTTTATGGCAAGTGGGATGACGTTTCGGAATTACCGCCTTCTATAATCAATCGCTTACAACATTATTTTTTGACGTATAAGCAATTGCCAGGAGATGACCCGAAATGCGAGATTACGCATACTTATGGTCGAGCTGAGGCGCAAGAAGTTATTAGAAGAAGTCAATTAGATTATAAAAAAGCTTATGGAAATTTAGAAGAAGTGATGTCTATGACCTTGATGGAAGCTTTTAATTTTGGGCAACGACAGCAGGAGATTTTGAAGGATTTGTAGATTCTTTCAGTAGCTTAGACCTCTGGTCTGAGTAGGTGTGCCTCAAGGCTACTCAGACCAGAGGTCTAAGCTACTTCTATACACTAAAAACCTCCACTTGACTCGTCAATCGCTGCACCAATAAATTAGTCGTCCGCTTTGTCAATTCTCTTTCATCCGCAATAAATAATGCCCACTCTTCCAAAGTAAATTGCCCCGTAATTACCCCAACCAATAAGTTCTTAAATTTCAAATCTTTCCGAATACTATTTTCAATATACTCCACTCTTTTGGGCTTACCCAATTTATGAAAAACACCTTTTCTTTTAATAATATAATTTTTGAAAATAGCGTCTAATAAATCGTTTTGTAATTTTAGAATCGGTCGAAGTGTTCTATTTTGAAATAGTTCGGCTGGATTGACTGCGTTTTTGTCAATGATAGTGGGGATGGGTGGACGCAGGGCTATTAGGTCAGTATCTCTCATTTTAAGCGTTTTTGGTTATCAGTTGCGGGTTGCCAGTTGGGTATCACCGTCTTATCCAATTTTTGAATAAACAACTAATGTTCTAGACTTGCCAAAATATGAAACAAGTGCAACTGACAACTGGTAACTGGAAACTGGTAACCCCCTTTCAACAAACATCAGGCTTTTTAGTTGCCAACTCTGTGAAAGTATCTGTTTTATCTTCCGCTACTCTATCCACACAAGGAAAATCTTTTTCAATTAGGATATGCAAGTTTTCGCCATTATCTAGTTCTTTAGTTACTTCAATGCCTACTTGGTTAGAGGTAATCCATTTTTGAGCGACCACCAAAGGAATATGTACTGCGAGAAGATTATCGGTCAAATCAGCATTTACTTCATCTCTCATGGCATCGACTGCCAAGGCATACGCAAACATAGTGGTCCCTCCAAAAGAAACAGTTTCCGTAATAATACCTTCATTATCTAATTGTTGCAATTCCGATTTTCGAATTCTAATTCGGATGCTATTGTAGACACATCTTAGTTTCATGTTATTATCAGTTGCCAGTTGCCAGTTGCCAGTTACGAATTGCACGTCAAAACTGGCAACTCGTAACTGGAAACTCGCAACTGAATTCATTTCTTAAAATTTGCTAACATTTCCATCATTTGCTGATGCAATTTTTGCATGCCTTGTAATGGTCGAACCATCACTTTAAATTCAGTAATTTGGTTATTATCATTATAAGTGACAATATCTACCCCATTAATAGTAACTCCGTCAATTACAGTTGTAAACTCTAGCATAATCTGCTGATTACTGGTAATCTCTTTAGTATAGTTAAAATCTCCTGTACCCAATACTTTTTCAGCAGCCATCAGGTAAATCTTCGTGATTTTCTTTCCTCTTTGTGGGGTATGCACTACAGGCGAATGAAAGACAACTTCCTCAGCTAATAGCTCATCTAAAATAGTAAAATCATGCTTGTCCATGTATTCGTACCAACGCTTTAAAATGTATGGTTTTTCGCTCGTCATCACTTTATAATTTTAGATTTTAAATTTGAATTTTATTAAAGGTCACCTAACTGTGGTCGCATCACAATTTCCTCTATAGTTGAACTAGGTCCCAAATTATACGCTGACCAAATTGTATTCGCCACATCTTCGGATGGCATAATACGCCCTTCTGGCAATTCTACTCCTGCCCAAGAGTTGGTCAAAGTTGCCCCTGGTATAACGGAGGTAACTTTAATATTTTTATCCATTAGTTCATGGCGCAAAACTTTAGAAAATCCCAATAGCGCAAATTTAGAAATCACATAACTGCTACAATCTGGGTAAACTTTTTGACTAGCGACACTACAGATATTAAAGATATGCCCTTTTTTTTGATTTATTAAAGCAGGCAATAATTTTCTGGTCAAATAATAGGAACCGTAGACATTGGTTGCCATCATATTTTCTAATAAACCATCGGGTTCTTCCAAAAAAGAACCTTGTATAAAAGCCGCCGCATTATTCACTAAAACATCAACACCACCCCATTTATCCAATATTTTTTTAGCAAATTTTTCTACTTGCTTTTTGGATTGCATGTCTACTTTTTCGGCTAAAATTTCATTTAAAGGATTTAATTTCAATAATTCTTTTTTCGCCGCTTTTAAATCCGCAGTTGTTCGAGCACAAATCGCTATATCAAAATCTTCTTTGGCAAATTTTTCAGCAATTGCTCGCCCTATTCCTTTCGTACCGCCTGTAATGACTATCAACATAAAATGTATATATTTAGAATAGAGATGAGAGAGGCGAGAATAGAGATAATCTAGTGTTAAATTGCCTAATTTTTCGTCGTCATTAGGATAAGATTTGTACGCTCTACTCTATTGAATAGTTACTGTAAAATAATGGTTGAATTAAAAATGGTTACTCAGAATAGAGCACAGCGAAAAAAGACTAAAATTGAATCAAAAGACTGTCTAATCCTAGTTGTGATTATCTCTACTCTCTTATCTCTATTCTCTTAAATAATTAAACTAAAAAGTACAAAGAACGTTCTTTTTTGACAATTTATAATTTTAAGTTTTCAAAAAGAGCTAAACGTCAAGTTTTGAGTCAGAAAGCAAGAATTATTAGGAATGCTAGTGATTTTTACCTCTTTTCTGCTCTTCCCTGTTCTTTCTAAAATTGATAAGGTTATTCTTTAATAAGGGAACCCTTAATGCTTATATTTGTCCTTTTTCAAAAATTAAGGGTAGCGTTGTCTCACTTCTCTACGCTCTAATCTAAAAATATGAAGTATTCAACACTCGGAAAAACAAATTTAAAAGTAAGTAAAATATGCCTCGGCACAATGACTTGGGGCGAACAAAATACAGAAGCTGAAGGGCATGAACAAATGACCTATGCACTAGACCAAGGCGTTAATTTTTGGGATACCGCAGAGTTATATTCCGTACCTGGAAAAGCAGAAACCTATGGTTCAACAGAAAAAGTTATTGGTACTTGGTTCAAAAAGAATGGCAATAGAGATAAGGTCGTATTAGCCACAAAAATTGGTGGAGCTTCCCCTAATTTAACTTGGATTAGAGGGGCAGAGGATTTCAGTAGAAGGGCCATTTTTCAAGCCATCGAAAAAAGTTTGACTCGACTACAAACAGATTATGTTGATTTATATCAATTGCATTGGCCGACTAGAAAGACCAATTTCTTCGGTGTAAAAGAATACAGGCATTCCAAAAAAGACCAATGGCAAGATAACTTTTTAGAGTTATTAGGAGCAATGGAAGATTTAGTAAAACAAGGTAAAATCAGGTATTTTGGTATTTCTAATGAAACACCTTGGGGGTTTCACAACTTCTTAAAACTCTCTGAACAACATAATTTACCAAGAGTCGCTAGTGTACAAAATCCATATAGTTTATTAAATAGAACTTACGAAATAGGCATGGCAGAAATGTCTATTCGAGAAAAAGCGGGTTTATTGGCTTATTCTCCAATGGCTTTTGGAGTGCTTTCTGGCAAGTATATTAAAGGCACTGCAAGACCTAAAGCACGATTAAATATTTTCGGTGATATTTACCCTCGGTATAGTGGCCCAATGGCTACGGAAGCCACTAAGCGGTATTTAGCTATTGCAGAAAAACATGGCTTGTCTTTGGCACAAATGTCTTTAGCCTTTGTCAACCAACAACCATTTTTAACGGCTAATATTATTGGCGCAACAACTATGGAGCAATTAAAAGAAAATATTGATAGTATTAATGTGGAGTTATCAACTGATATTTTGAAGGAGATTGGAGCAGTACATAAGGAAATTTCTAATCCAGCGCCGTAAAAAGTCAGTCAATAGTCATTAAGTCATTAGTGCGTTCACCGTAATGACCAATGACTTAATGACTATTGACTAATCCACTAATGACTATTTAAACTCATTCTGCACCATAATAACTTCCGCCATAATACTCATTGCAATTTCTTTCGGTGTTTTGGCTTTGATAGAAATGCCGACTGGCGAGTGAATCTTTGCTATTTCTTCACTAGAAAAACCTGCCGCTTCCAATCTAGCTACTCTTTTAGCTTGTGTTTTCCGGCTCCCCAAAGCGCCGATATATCCGACCTCTGATTTCAGCAAAATATGCAAAGCATTATCATCAATTTTAGGGTCATGCGATAAAACGACGGCATAAGTATAAGCATCTAAGGTATAATCCGGCAAAACTTCTGCGGGGTATTTTTCATAAATGCTATCAGGTTCAGTAGCAAATTGGGTTTTATTGGTAAAAATACCTCTTGGGTCGACAACGATGGTCTCAAAATCATACATTTTACCTAAAGTCACTAAATCCACTGTAATATGCGCTGCACCGATAATTAATAATTGGCTGCGTCTAGGGAAGACTTGCGCAAAATATTTAACGCCTTCATTTTCGATAATTTGATTCTTTCGTTCTTTATAGACTCTAATGCCTTCTTCAATTAAAAAAGCAGGTAATTGTTGTCCTAAAGCAGTACGGTCAGGCATAATTAACAGATGTTGACCTTCCCCTGCTTGTAAGCGAGTCAATAACACACAAGGTTCATTATTATTCAGGTTGGTTTGTAATCTTTGCCAAACAGCTTGCTCAGCGGGTCGTTTATCAAACGCTAGAAATTTTTCTGTATATAGTTGGATTTTTCCACCACAACTTAACCCGACACCCCATGCTTCTTCATCTGTCACCCCAAAATCTAGTTGCTGACCTGTTCCTTCAGCTATCAAAGGTAAAGCTGCTTTAACGACTGCCCCTTCCACACAACCACCACTCACAGAGCCTGCCATTTCCATATCTTCTGAAACCAATAAGGCGGAGCCAACAGGTCTCGGCGAAGAGCCCCAAGTTTTGATAACTGTAGCAACAGCAAATGGTTTCTTTTGATTGGTCCAATCATTAATCGTCGCTAATAATTCTTTCATGCAAGTATTTTTTAAAATTTTGTACTACTTTTAAGCAAAAATAAGAAATGTGTTGTTAAGTGAGTAGTAGAATGTTTTGTAAATAAGTAATTTTATAGTGGCTAGTTGCTGGTTGAATTGACATTTAATCTTCTAGTACAATATTTCTAATGGTTCTACTGAAAAAAGTCGATTTTAGAACAGGTGTCGGACACTTATCGTATGTAAATGACTCGATTTTAATAATTAAAACAGCTGTATTTTATTAAATCAAAGTGTCCGACACCTTTTTTCAGTAAGACCTACTACTGTAAAGTCTTCAAAATAACCAGCAATTACTTGAGTTTGCTATTGAAATTATCATTACTATTGATATTTATACAACAAATTCTATTATCCATTCAACCAGCAACCAGGTAAAACCATAAAAGTTCATGGCAAAGATAAAGTTTACAGCAGCCTTAAAAAGGTTTTTTCCAGATTTAAAAGAATTAGACATTAGCGGAGGAACAGTAGCAGAAGTTATTCAAGCAACCGACGTACAATATCCTGGGATAAAAGGTTATTTACTAGATGAAAGAGGCGCTGTTCGGCAACACATGAATATTTTTGTCCGAGGTGAATTAATTGAAGACAGAGAAACCTTGCAAGATGCTTTAGCAGAAAATGATGAAGTAGTGATTTTTCAGGCTTTATCTGGGGGGTAGGCTATTCAAAGTGATTCAGGTCGGCAAAATGTAGCTTAGACCTCTGGTCTGAGTAGAAAAATTAGTTATTACGTTACTCAAATTTACTCAGACCAGAGGGCTAAACTACAACACTCCAGCCAAATCATTTTAAGCCTTTTTTTCAGTTTTCTTTATCATACCTAGAAAAAAAGTACTTCATTATTCAATTATTTCTCTAACCAAATCTTACCTCATACATTTGGTATCATACCTTATAAGTTCCTCTTTTCAATCTTAATGGATTTATGATTTATGAACTATGATTTATGATTTATGATTTTCAGTCTCTACGATAGTCTGGTCCTATCAGCTACTTATGCAGCAAAAGAAATTATTAGTTGGAACCACTAAAGGATTGGTGGTTCTCGAAAAAATAAATCAGCATTGGCAGATTAAACAGACCCATTTCCTAGGAATGCCTGTTTCTATTATTTATGTCAATGAGTTAACCAATACTTGGTGGGCAGGAATTGCGCATCACCACTGGGGACAAAAATTACACTACTCTATAGATGAAGGGCAAACTTGGCAAGCCGTTGCCCCTCCTTCCTACCCAGTAGCTGCTAAAATGGCTTCTAACAAACCTGCTATTTTAAAAAAAATATGGAGTATTCAACATGGTGGTCAAAACTATCCCAATCGACTTTGGATAGGCACAGAACCAGGGGGGCTATTTGTTAGTGAAGACAATGGACAACATTTTGAATTAGTGGAAGCATTATGGAATCATCCTAGTCGAATGAATCAATTACAGTGGTTTGGGACAGGACGGAGTCAACCTTTTATTCATTCTATAGTTGTTCGACCAGACAATAATGACCACGTATATATAGCGGTAAGTTGTGCAGGAATTTTTGAGACGCTAAATAGTGGAAACGATTGGCATCCTAGAAATAAAGGCTTAGTAGCCGCTTATTTGCCTAATCCAAATGCAGAAATTGGACATGACCCACATCGACTCCTTGCTTGCACGACCAATCCAGACATATTGTGGCAACAAAATCATTGTGGTATTTTTAGAAGTACAGACGGTGCTAAAACATGGAAGGATATTAGTGACAAAAAAGGAATTGCCAATTATGGTTTTGCTTTAGCTATCGACCCTCAAGATGGTAAAAAAGCATGGGTTATCCCAGCTATTAGTGATGAATTGAGAATAGCTCCCAACCAAGCATTAAGTGTTTGCCGAACAGAAAATGGTGGGCAAACATGGCAAAGGCTAACTGATGGACTCCCCAAAGAAAATTGTTTTGACATTGTTTTCAGGCATGCATTAGCGATTGATAAAAATACTTTAGCTTTTGGCACCACAACAGGCAATCTTTATCTATCAGAAAATCAAGGAAAAAATTGGACTTGCTTAAGCAATCATTTGGCTAGAGTTGATTGTCTTAGCTTTATTTAAAAGAATCAATTTTTTGAAAAACCCAATACTGTTATAAAATAAAAATCCCGTCATCCAATGATTTCAGTTTTAGCAAACGAAATTTACTGGATAACGGGATTCTTTTTAAAGCTATTGATTCTTTAACAAGTCTATTCTTTTGATAAATCAAAAGTATTTAGGAAGCCAGTATGAAAATTACCCGCCTTAAAATCTTCGTCTTTCATCAATCGCTGATGGAAAGGGACCGTTGTTTTCACACCTTCTATAATAAATTCATCTAAAGCTCTAGCCATTTTCTTGATACATTCCTCTCTTGTCTGTGCTTTACAGATTAATTTAGCGACCATAGAGTCATAATGTGGAGGAATCGAGTATCCTGCATATACATGCGTATCTACACGCACGCCATGTCCTTTCGAGCTATGAAAAGAAGTAATTTTTCCTGGGCTAGGTCTAAAATTATTAAACGGATCCTCTGCATTAATTCTACATTCTATAGCATGCATGGTCGGGTAATAATTTTCGCCAGTCAATTTTTCACCAGCCGCAACTTTGATTTGCTCTTTAATCAAATCGTGATCAATTACTTCTTCCGTTACAGGATGTTCTACTTGAATTCGAGTATTCATTTCCATGAAGTAGTAATTTCGATATTTATCTACCAAAAATTCAACCGTACCTACTCCTTCATAGTCAATAAATTTCGCTGCTTTAACTGCAGATTCCCCCATTTTTTCTCTTAATTCTGGAGTCATAAAAGGAGAAGGGCATTCTTCGACTAATTTTTGATGTCGTCTTTGAATAGAACAATCCCTTTCTGAAAGGTGTGCTACATTTCCATGTTGATCTCCAATAATTTGGAATTCTATATGTCTAGGCTCTTCGATAAATTTCTCCATATACATACCCGCATTACCAAAAGAAGCTTGTGCTTCATTTCTAGCCATATTCCAAGCACTTTCAAAATCTTCTGGTTTCCACACTTCCCGCATTCCTTTTCCACCACCACCAGCAGTCGCTTTTAAGATAACAGGGTAACCAACATCTTCTGCCAGTTTTAAGCCTTGTTCTACATCTTTTAATAAACCACCAGAGCCAGGGACAACAGGTACACCTGCTTTAATCATCGTCTCTTTCGCCGTAATTTTATCTCCCATTTGCCGAATCATGGCAGGATCTGGGCCAATAAATTTAATTCCGTATTCAGAACAAACTTCGGCAAAGTCGGCATTTTCAGATAGAAATCCATAGCCAGGATGCACAGCATCTGCATTGGTAATTTCTACAGCAGCCATTATTTTGGAAACACTTAAATAAGAATCTTTAGAAGCAGGTGGACCAATACAAACAGCTTCATCCGCAAATCGCACATGCAAACTTTCTCGATCAGCCGTAGAATAAACAGCTACCGTCTTGATCCCCATTTCTTTACAAGTTCGAATAATACGAAGGGCAATTTCTCCTCTATTAGCAATGAGAATTTTCTTGAACATAAATTTTGGTTTGTTTAAAGTTCTCTGTTAAATAATGCTATTTCTCGATGATTAAGTATCAATATTCTCATCATTAAGCATTCATTTCGTCCCTAATTATTAACCATTAGGGTCAACTAAAAACAAAGGTTGATCATATTCTACTGGAGAAGAATCTTCTAGCAAAACCTTAACTACTTTTCCACTAATTTCAGATTCTATTTCATTAAACAATTTCATTGCCTCCACGATACAAACTACACTTCCTACCTCTACCCTATCTCCAACTTTAAGATAAGGTGGTTTTTCTGGAGAAGAAGAACGGTAAAATGTACCAACAATTGGAGATTTTACTTCCAAGTAATTATTAGTTTCCGCTTTTTCAGCGGGAGCTACTGCTGGTGCTGCTGCAGTTTCAACAGCAGGGGCAGGAGGGGCAACAGGTGCGGCATAAGTAGGAGGCATTGCTGCTGGCACAGAAATAACTTGTTGCGTTGCTGGTGCAGCTTTCATTTTATGGTATTCGTCTGTACGAATAGTCATTTCAAATTCACCATCTTTCAATTTAAATTCAGAAAGATTGGTTTTATTAATTAGTTTGATAAGATCTTGTATTTCTTTAAAATTCATTTTTTGTATTAAATTGGTGTAGATAACGGGTGCTAATGTCCAAATTAAAAAAAGTGCAATATAAGAATTGAGGTCAGATAATTATAAAAAAAGAGTCAATTTTTGATATTATACAATCGAATTGTTAGCACTTAGTAAGGCAAAGTAAAATAATTAATTAAGTACTTAGACAAATTTAAGGCAAAGTGGAGAAAATAATTAGCCAGTTAGACCAGTCAATTTTTCTTCTAAGGAATTCAAAAAATGCTTGCATAATGGATTATGGACGCATTTTTTGAGTTTCTTAGAAGGGAAAAAGACGGTATAAATGGTTGA
>JBGCFJ010001050.1:0-3212 GCA_045106885.1 Saprospiraceae bacterium | reverse complement strand
ACTGATTAAGAAAATGTTGTTCTTTATTAACCAACTTTACATCTATATATGCTGACATTGATTCCCAAATAGAGGAATAAGCTTTGGGGTAAAGTAAATTTCTTTGTATTCCTATTTCCTTAACTCGATTCTTAGTAAACTGATATACTAGTGCAAACGTAGGAATAATGACTATTAATAATACTAAAATTGCTCCTGGGTTGAATGCAATAATACCTATAAAAATGGCTAGTAAAACAACTAATTCTGTAGTAAGAATGAAGGTTTGTAATAAGTAGACTGAAGCAAAATTATAAGTGATTGTAATTATATTATCTGCTTTTGTTCCTGAATCTATATCATTAATATATAAAAAACCTTGATTGTAATAATATTGATACATCTTCTTACTTAATCTAAGCGCTACATTAAAGGAATATTTTACTTGTACATAGTAAATTATTACACTTAATATGTTTTTTATTAAAAATATAACAAAAATAAAAATAGAAAGAACAAAAAGAAATTTTATATTATCTTCAATGCCTAACCATTGATATGGATAGCTTAAATACCATGCTTCCTGAATGTTTTGAGGATTCATGGCTGCATCAATTAAAGGGAATAAAGAAGCTAAGCCCAAAACATCAAAACCTGCATTTAAGAAAAGTAAAAGGAGCATGATAGCTCCTCTTTTCTTTTGATCCAAATCTAATAAGGCTCTGATATTTCTTATAGCATTAAAGTATGGATTATTCCCTAATTTTTTAAGTATGCCCAATAGTTATTTTTTAAATATAAAATTTTATAGTAGTACTGCCTTCTTCTTCCTTAACAAAGGATGATAATCCCCTTGCAACCCTACAGGCGTAGCATTCCGAATATCATGCACCAATTCAATAGACCGACGAGCATCCTGAATCCCATACCCATTTCCTTTAATGATTTCATTATAAGAAGTCGTATGTAAATCTGTAAATCCGGTACTAAACTCGATTTCATCTCCCTCTACCATGATAGAACGATAAGTTCTTTTACCAGCTGCTTTTGCTTGTTCTGGTACATAGTCATAATTGATACTTAATAACCATCTAACTCTTGCCTTTTCTAAATCTAAGTATCCAGCAGCTCTATCTTCTTCGTGTAGGTGGACAATATTTCTTTTAACAGGACCAAAAATCCAAGTCAGCATATCATAAAAATGAACACCGATATTGGTAGCAATGCCTCCTGATTTAGTTTTATCCCCTTTCCAAGAATGATGATACCATTTACCTCTGGATGTGAAATAAGATAAATCTACATCGTATATTTTATTGGCAGGACCATTGTCTATTTTTGCTTTTAAGTCTAAAATTGCCTTGTGATGACGTAATTGAAGAATATTCCATATTTTCTTCCCTGTTTCTTTTTCTATCTCTGCTAAGGCATCTACATTCCAAGGATTTAATACTAATGGTTTTTCACAAATAACATCTGCTTGATTTCTTAATCCAAACCTAATATGTGAATCATGTAAGTAGTTAGGTGTGCAAATACTTACGTAATCTACTTTATTGCCTTTTCTTCTTTGTTTATCTATATGACGGTCGAATCGTTCAAATTCGGTAAAGAAACTTGCTTCTGGGAAATAACTATCAATAATACCTACGCTATCAAATTTATCCATAGCAGCAATTAAATTATTGCCCGTATCTTTGATGGCTCTCATATGTCTTGGCGCAATGTATCCTGCTGCACCGATTAAAGCGAAATTTTTCATGATAATTACATTATGTATTTGTAAATATTATTTTGATAAGTTTATTGATAGCTTCGCCGCTGAAAAGTCGAAAAACTTGCCAATTTCGGAAACTGCATAAGTAGGTCTACCAATCTTAAAACCAACCAACAAAACGTCATTTTAAATTATTATGTTTCACTATTTAAGTATCAAATGGGTTAATGAAAGCCTAAAGCACAAACCAATAACTCGCCTTCAACACCAATGCTCGATTCTTTACCCCAAAATTCTCCACCGCATAATTGTCTGTCCAGACTAAGAAAATATCAGACATCGGCGCAAATCGCCACTGAAAACGACTATTTATATTAAAATTATCTGCTTGGGTATTATATTGTAAGAAAGTGGTCCAGAAAAGATTTCTATTAAAATTGATTTCTATTTTTGGACTAAAAGCCCAGATGGTTTCTTCCCCAAATTCATCAGGAAATTTAAGTTTATTGTATTCTATGTCTAGCCCAAAATTTCCCCAAGGTTGTTGTCTGTACTCGATTCCTAATTCAACTTGATTTAGGGTACCATTATAGAACCCGCCTGTGCTGCCTCCAATGCCATAAGATAATTTTTTTCGCTCATCAGAATCATAACCAATACCAATTCTATTCGTTGAGTATCGACCAATTGGGAGTGGTGCGCCATCAGTAAAGGCAAATGGAAAACGCAAATCTGTTACATTATTTTCAGCTTCCAAGAAAAAACTGCTACTATTTTTGAATTCTATGTTATAGCCAAGTTCATGTCCTCTCTCTACAAATTTATAATCTGGATCTAATCTTAGATAGGATTCTATTTCTATTTGATGGCGATTAATACTGGTACTCTTTTCTGGTAAAAACGTCAAGGTGATTGGAAAAAAAATATTACTAAATCCCAATCTAATAGTCGTATCTCTGATAGCATCATAATTATTGACAAAGTTGATAAATCCAACATCTGCAAAATATTCCGTGCCTACTCGAGTCCAATCTATTACTGCTGACAAGACATCACCGTTATAGGCGCCGCCAATTGAAGTGAAATTATTATCGCCGTCAACTTCTGGTTTAAAACTCTTGTGATAGCCCGACCAACCTTGCCATATACCATTGGAACTTTGGTAAGCAAATTCTAAACTTACATTTCTATCATAATCTTCACTAACAAATGACCCTTCATTATAGGCCTGTCGGTTGACAAACATGCCTTTGATAGAAGACCGACCAAAAACCCGTTGATTAAATGCAGCAGCGGTATAATTTTGACCTAGTTGGTCGTCATTTGCCTTAGTTTGTACATTCATCAAGCCAATTCTTGTGTTCCCTGTAACATTTCCTGTCAAACGGGCACCAAAAGCAATCGGTACAGCCTGTCCTGAACCATCTAGTCCGATTCGCCTAGAGAAGAAAGGGCGAACAGGCGGAATACCAAAATTGGAAAATATATCACTGTTTTCAATAAAAAAGGTTCGTCT
>JBGCFJ010000105.1:0-2051 GCA_045106885.1 Saprospiraceae bacterium | reverse complement strand
GGAGTGAACCAACAACAATTACGCCTAATCGAAAAAGTAATTCAACGGGTGCTTATGCCTTTCGAGGAAGAAGATTACCTAACGCTTTGGTAGAGGACAATTTAAAAGAACATTTACAAAAATGGGAGCCTTATGTGCAGCGATTCGGGTTATTGGTCATTGAATTGCATACCATTTCTCCATCAATCACCGCTCAAAATTTAGGCAAAACCGCTGCAACGGCTTATGATGCCACACATGGTTTCTCTGACCAATTTATTGTAGAAATCGAAGTGTTTAATAAAGTAGCGGCAGAGTCTGGATTGTTTAGGGTAGAAAAATATTTTACGAAGTTTCCTAACTCTGAATTAGGGACGGTGAGTATTAATTTATTGAAACGTAACACGACTCTCTGAGTTGTGCGAAAGTAACACGACTCTCCGAGTTGTGCCTATAATAATAACTTCACAGCTCAGAGAGCTGTGTTACCTCAACAACATGAACAGCGAATTAAATCAACAAAATAAAGACCTCGTTTGGAATTTCTGGCAAACTTTAGACAAGGGACAACCTACGGATTACGAAAAATCAGCCAAAACAACGATGTCCTCGGATGTAAAATGGTTTGGCTTTGACCCCATCAATAATCTATCTGGCAGCTATGCCTTTACCGAATTTTTCTGGAAACCATTCCGAGCAGCTTTTCCAGACCTAGAACGAGAAACCCATATTTTTATGGGCGGTATTTCCAATGGTCGCAGAGATGGAGATATGTCCAAAGATGGGCATTATTGGGTAAGTGGAACAGGGTATTTTAATGCCACTTTTACGAATGATTATTTGACAATTCCAGCCAATGGAAAAAAGGTAAAAATCCGTTGGGGCGATTTTTCTAAAGTAGAAAATGGAAAAATTACAGAAATCTATTTCCAATTGGACTTAATTGACTTAATGCAGCAAGTCGGCATTTTTGTCTTACCACCGAGCAAAGGAAAAGATAACATTTATCCTGCGCCTGTTGCTAAAGACGGCGTTCTATTAGCTGCCCAAGACACAAAAACTTCCGTTTATAGCCTTGACCATATTTGGCAATTCATTTTTAATGGCTTAAATGCTTTTGATGAATCGGATTTAAAAAGTATGGGTATGGCAGATTATTTCCACCCTGATGTCAAATGGTATGGTCCAGGAGGAATTGGCGCCTGTTTAAGTTTTAAAAAATTTGAAGATTTTCATCAGCAGCCTTGGCTAATCGCGTATCCTGATAGACAAGTGCAAGATTTGGATGCCTTGATTGCCGAAGGGAATTATAGTGGTGGTCCTGGTTGGGCTGGCGTAAAAGCGACGCATACAGGACCGTATATGAATGTGCCTGCTACTGGAAAGCCTATTGATTTCAATGGTTTAGATTGGTGGAAACGGGATGGTGAAGTATATATTGAAAATTGGGTGTTTGTGGATATGATTCATTTGTTTCGGCAGTTTGGGGTGGATTTGTTGGCAAAAATGAAGGCAACTAAATAAAATTTAATAATCTATAGGATTAGAATATCATAATTGGTGTCAGTAATTCTATCCGCCAATTAGGAAATTGCGATTTTATTCTTCAATAAAGTTATTCAAATTGCTGATTTTAATTGGAGGCACTAATCTAGTTGTTTATTAGTGCTTTATTAATAAAAATTTAATATTTCTAAATAGGAAAAACAGTCGAACTTTTCACTTCTTTTAATACTACAGTACTAATGATTTGCCCAATATTTGGCAGCGCAGCAATTGTTCCAGCAGAAAAATGATGGTAAGATTTCAGGTCTTTTACCACCACTTTTAATAAAAAATCATTACTACCGACCATCAAATAACATTCTATTACTTCTGGGATTTTCGCAATGGCATCATTGAATTTTTGGATTTCTTCTAATTTTTGGCTTTCTAAAGAAACCGAACAGAAAAAAACCATAGAAGAAGGTATTTTTTCTCTATCAAGTATGGCGACATAATTCTTGATAATGCCTTCTCTTTCATAGCGTTTGATTCTTTCATAGATAGGCGTTTTTGTGATTTTTAATTTA
>JBGCFJ010001049.1:0-10707 GCA_045106885.1 Saprospiraceae bacterium | reverse complement strand
CTTTGGGCGAAGCGTTTATCCAAGAATTAGGTGATAAAATGGGCATTGAACGCTATGGTTTTTGTTTGCCAATGGATGATTGTCTAGTGAATGTTGGGATTGATTTTGGTGGCCGTCCTTGGTTGGTTTGGGATGCAGATTTCAAACGAGAAAAAATTGGCGACATGCCGACCGAAATGTTTTATCATTTTTTTAAGTCCTTTTCTGACACGTCTAAATGCAATTTAAATATTAAGGCAGAAGGCAAAAATGAGCATCATAAGATTGAAGCTATTTTTAAGGGTTTTGCGAAGACGATTAAAATGGCGAAGCGGCGAGATATTGAGAATATGCAATTACCTAGTACAAAAGGGGTTTTGTAGTATGAACTTTATCCCCAAAATAATCCTTATCTTTGGTAGGTATCTTTTTAATTAAACAAAGAAAAAATGAGACAAATCAATAAACCATTAACAAATCTTCAATTAGAATTATTAAAAATCTACAGCTTCAATCTAGCTGATAATCAATTACTAGAAATTCGAGATATTCTAGCTAACTATTTTGCCGATAAAGCAACCAAAGAAATGGATAAGCTTTGGGAAGAAAATGACTGGTCAGCAGCAACTATGGATGAATGGCTAAAAGGAGAAGATAAATAATATGAGAATCGTTCTAGACACTAATTCGATATTGGTAACTTTATCTAAAAAATCTCCTTATCGACCAATTTTTGATGCCATCATTGATAACAAACTTACCTTACTTGTAAGTAATGAAATCTTAATGGAATATGCAGAAATCATAGAAAAAAGAGCTTCTATTATTGTTTCGACTAATGTTACTGAATTTCTAGTACAAGCAAAATCTGTAGAAAAAATAGAAATTTATTACAAATGGCATCTCATAGAAAAAGATGTCGATGACAATAAATTTGTGGATTGTGCAGTAAGCGGAAATGCGGATTATTTAGTTACTGATGATAAGCATTTTAGTCAACTATACAAAGTCAATTTCCCTGCCGTTAAAGTAATTAAAACCAAAGATTTCTTAAAACTTCTAATAAATTCTAAAAATTGAATTTAACAATCATAGATTATAACGCTGGCAATACCCAATCCGTCATTTTTGCCTTAAACAGACTAGGCATTGAGCCTATTTTAACGGATGATTTTGAAGCCATTCAAAAAGCAGATAAAGTTATCTTTCCTGGGGTTGGAGAAGCGAGTACAACGATGGCGTTTTTACGCAAAAAAGGATTAGATAAATTGATTCCTAGCTTAAAGCAACCCGTATTAGGTGTCTGTTTAGGCATGCAATTAATGTGTGCGCATTCTGAGGAGAATGATACCACTTGTATGGGAATTTTTGAAGAGAAAGTAAAGCTTTTCAAACCAGTAAGTGGAGAAAAAGTACCGCATATAGGTTGGAACAATATAACCCATTTAAAGTCGGGCATTTTTGATGAAAGTTTGGAAAATGAGCGAGTTTATTTTGTGCATAGTTATTATGTAGAACAAAGTAATTACACGGCTGCTATTGCTGATTATTGTCAGCCTTTTAGTGCCGCTTTACAAAAAGGTAATTTTTATGCGACGCAATTTCATCCTGAAAAGTCGGGAAAAGTTGGTGCTAGGATTATTGAGAATTTTGTGAATTTATAATACAATATGAATTTAAATCAGCTTTATAAGACTCAAAGTGGAGAAGAATTTTGGCGTTTTTTAGGAGAATGGAAATATACTTCTTTCTCTAAACAACAAAAAAAAGAAATTGATAGCATTTTAGAAGATTTAATGGAAAAAGTAAAAGTCAATTTTGACTTAATTTATGAACGATTAAAAAGCCTTAATTACAATTTTTATAATTCGAAAGAAGCAAGAGTTTTACCAACTGATGATATTGAAAAAAGAATGAACTTGCTATCAAAATATGTAGAGAAAGGCGGGCTAATTCCATTAAGTCTAAAAAAGTTTTATCTGATAGTGGGCGGAGTCGATTTCATGAAAAAATATAATTGTATTAACTCCTACCCTATTTATAATGAAAAATTCATCCCTGACCCAGTAGTAATTCCTTATTTAAACGATGATTTTTTAGATTATATTAAAAGCCAATATTCAGAAGAACACTGGGGGGATAAGGAAGCCCTTGAGTATGTATACGAAAGAGGAATTCCACTTGCCCCTGATGATTTACACAAAGATAATATTAGTGGTGGCGAGCCATACTGTATCAAATTATCAAAACATACGACAATTGATAATTTTTTTCCATGGGGATTTACCGAAATGGAGCAAGATTATCAGTCCAATAATCTTTTTGGGTTTGAACCAAATAATCAAACTTTCATAGAATATCTAAGATATGTCTTTAAATGGGGTGGTTTTTCTGGAATTAAATACGATATTAAAAAACAAAATAATACCGATAAGCAAAAAATCATTGAATTCGTCAATTACTTAACAGCAGATTTAAAAGAAATTTAATGCAAATCATACCAGCAATAGACATCATCGACGGCAAATGTGTCCGTTTAACGCAAGGCGATTACAATCAAAAAAAAGTGTATAATGAAAATCCATTAGAAGTTGCCAAAGAATTTGAAGGGGCAGGGATTGAACGTTTACATTTAGTAGACTTAGATGGCGCAAAAGCTAAGCACATTGTCAACTGGAAAGTCTTAGAAAAAATTGCCACAAAAACTAGTTTAAAAATAGATTTTGGAGGTGGTTTAAAAACCGATAAAGATGCTGAAATTGCCTTTAATTCGGGTGCTTTGCAGATTACAGGTGGCAGTATAGCAGTCAAAGACCGAGACACTTTTGAAGGCTGGCTAGAAAAATATGGTTCAGAAAAAATCATATTAGGTGCAGATGTCAAAAACGAACAAATTGCGATTAGTGGCTGGCAAGAAACGACCAGTTTAAATTTATTTGACTTTTTAACGGATTACACGGCTAAAGGCGTCAAATATATTATCTGTACCGATATTGCCAAAGACGGATTATTACAAGGTACTTCCGTTGATTTATACAAAAAGATACGGACGCAATTTCCTGATTTACAATTAATAGCTAGTGGTGGGGTTACTTCTATGGCGGATATGGAAGCTTTGGTTGAAATTGATTGCTATGGCGCCATTATTGGAAAAGCGATTTATGAAGGCCGATTAAGTGTCCAAGAATTAGTTGCTATGTAAATTTGTTATAATGAAATTAAACTTTAGAAAAGCGACCAGATGCCATTCGGTTTTATGAAAAGTTGGAATTTAAGGGGTCGCATGAGGGAATGAAATTGCATTTTAATAATTAATCAATTAGTCAACTAAATAAATGCTTGCAAAAAGAATAGTCCCCTGTCTGGACATTAAAGACGGCAGAACGGTAAAAGGGGTAAATTTTGTGAATCTTCGAGATGCAGGCGACCCCGTAGAATTAGGGGCAGCTTATAGTGAAAAAGGCGCCGACGAATTGGTATTTCTCGACATTACTGCGACTCATGAAAAACGCAAAACATTGGCTGCTTTAGCTAAAAACATTGCTAGAAATTTAAATATTCCATTCACGGTTGGCGGAGGTATTAGTAGTATCGAAGATGTAGATGTTTGTTTGATGAATGGTGCGGATAAGGTCAGTATTAATTCGGCGGCTGTTCGCAATCCTGCTTTGATTGATGAATTGTCTTTGCAATTTGGCAATCAATGCATTGTCGTTGCCGCAGATGCCAAATTTATCCATAACGAATGGGTCATTCATGTATCTGGAGGACGCATTCCAACGGAGCGAAAGTTATTTGAGTTCACCAAAGAAATGCAAGAAAGAGGGGCTGGTGAAATCTTATTTACGTCTATGGACCACGATGGTACAAAGGCAGGTTTTGCGATTGACGCTTTGGCCCAATTGTCTGATAATTTGGATATTCCGATTATTGCTTCTGGTGGTGCTGGAAGTATGGAACATTTTGAAGAAGTGTTTACTAAAGGAAAAGCAGATGCTGGTTTGGCAGCAAGTATTTTTCACTTTGGAGAGATTGAGATTTCGGATTTGAAGGGGTATTTGGCTGCTAAGGATATTATTGTTCGATAGCTTTTCCCAACGGATTTTGATTCCCAACGGATTTTGATTCCCAACGGATTTTGAGCGTCATTTTGAAAATTGAAAATTATAAATTGAAAATTGAAAATTAATAATGAATTTTACTATAAATCAGTTAGATTTCCAAAAGGGCGATGGTTTAATCCCTGTTATCATTCAGGACAATACGACCAATAAAGTATTAATGCTCGGCTATATGAATGCCGATGCTTTAGAAAAAACCATAATGGAAAAAAGAGTTACTTTTTTTAGCCGTAGCAAACAACGATTATGGACAAAAGGAGAATCTTCTGGTAATTTCTTAAACTTAGTCAGCATTGCCAAAGATTGTGACAATGATACAATTCTAATAAAAGCGAATCCCGTCGGACCAGTCTGTCATACAGGAGCGGATACTTGTTTTGAGGAAACGAACCAAAAGGAAAATTTCTTATTACACTTGGAAAATGTGATACAAGATAGGCGAGATAATCCTTCTGGAAAATCTTATACCACTTCTTTATTCAAAAAAGGCATTAATAAAGTCGCTCAAAAAGTAGGAGAAGAAGCGGTTGAATTAGTGATTGAAGCCAAAGATGATAATAAAGACCTTTTTATGGGAGAAGCTGCTGATTTAATGTATCATTATTTGGTATTGTTAGCCGCTAAGAATTATACCTTAACCGAAGTTATAGATGTCTTGAAGGAAAGGCATAAATAAATCGAAATCACAAATTTAGTCTAATCTAAAAATAAATTTTGTCTATTCTAATTATTTTCCTACATTTACCCTAACAAAATAATGGATTATGGAAAATTTTTTAGAAATACTACAAGATGAATGGGCTATTCGTGCCTTATTAGCCTCCTCTATGGTGGGTTTAATGTGTGGTGTTTTAGGCTGTTTTATTGTCTTGCGAAATATGGCATTGATTGGAGATGCTTTGGCACATGCTATCCTACCAGGGGTTGTAGTGGCTTTCATAATAGTAGGGTATAGTACACTTGGTTTTTTTGTCGGTTCAGTCATTGCAGGTTTATTGACGGCTGCGGGTATTACTTGGATACAGCATAATGTCAAAACGAAAAATGATGCAGCTATTGGTATTGTTTTTACGGCAATGTTTGCCCTTGGCGTGATTGGCATTTCGGGTGTTTCTAGAGAAGGCGTTCATTTAGATTTAAAGGATTTTCTAATCGGAAACGTTTTAGGTGTTTCTAATGAAGATTTATACTTAATGGCAGCGGTTACTATTTATGTTTTAGTATCCATCAAAGTCTTTTACCGATATTTATTTGCGACTACTTTTCAAGAAGTTGTAGCTCAAACAATGGGTATTTCCGTCAAAATGATTCATTATTTCTTGATGTTAATGCTTTCCTTTGCTGTTGTGGCTTCTATAGGGACTGTCGGAGTGATTCTGGTCGTAGCGATGTTAATTACGCCAGCTTCTACCGCTTTACTCCTTTCAGACAGGTTACAAAACGTCCTAGTCATTTCTGGATTTATAGGTTTAATCTCTTCCATTCTTGGATTGTTAATTGCCATTATTGTTGATGCTCCACCGGGGCCAGTAATGGCAGTTGTGGCTACATTATTTTATTTAATAGCGGTCTTCTTTTCACCGAAAAGAGGATTGGTTTTTAAATTTTTCCAAAAAAGGAAATTACAAAAGCGGATTCATATTGAAGATATTTTAAAAGAGGGTTTAAAATTAGAAAAGAAAGGTGAATTTACCTTCATCAAATTAAAAGGAAAATTGGGCTTATCTAAAACTAGTTTAACCAAATATCTACAACAATTAGCTACTCAAAAATTTCTTACTCGCAAAGGCAATCAAATTAGTTTATCCCAAAGAGGTAAGGATGAAGCCTTACGTTTGGTAAGAGCACATCGACTTTGGGAAACTTATTTAGTCAATCAAATCGGTTTGTCAGCAGAGCAAATCCACGAAGATGCAGAGAAATACGAACACCTTTTATCTGAAGAGATTTTGGATGAAGTAGATGCTACTTTAGGCTTTCCGACTGAAGACCCGCATGGTTCTCCAATTCCTTCTAAAATAGGTTTTCCCGATTTTGCTTTGAGTAATCTAAAAATCAACCAATTTGCGGTTATTGCTCAACAACAAGTTAGCGAAACCATCAGTACCCAGCTTTGGAAATTGGGCTTAATGCCTGATAGTCGTTTTAAAGTGGATAGAAAAAATAAAGACCTGATTTTTATTGAAGTTGATGGAAAGGAAATTATTATTCCAGAAGTCTTGGCGCAGCGGGTGAATGTTGGGAATGTAATAAGTTGATTTTTACTAATGATTTTCCTCACAGCTTGCTCCGATTCAATATTTTAAGAATCGTTTGTCTATTAAAATGACGGTTGGAAAGGAAAATTTATTAACGAGTGGGACTAAGACCCCTGAATTTCGGAAATGGATTGAGGGGTAGCAGTTGGCAGGAATATCAGTAGGCAGATTGGAGCTTAATTTTAAACCTAACATTTCAAATAAAAACGAGTATTAAGATACATTCTAATAAAGCATAGTTACTATTTTTTAGGTTTAATAAGGTTTTCAATTTCCTTATTTTTCATTTTAAAATATTCGACTAAAGCTAGTTTAGAGAAACCGTATTCTGCCATTTTTTTGACCAAGAATCTTTTAGCATCAATAAGTTCTTCTACTTCTTCTAGTTTTCCAGCCGATTCAATATTTTTTATCAAAGCATCAAACTTATCTTTCGTGTAAGCTTTCTTAAAATCTTTTACAAAAACTACACTAATATTCATCATGTCCGCTAAATCTTCATTTGTAAAATTTCTGAAACCGATTTTTTTCAAAAACATCATTTTCTGGGAAAGCAATGCAATGAACATTCCTATCTCTTGAGCATCTTTTCGATTATATTTTATTACAGTTTCTATAACTCCCATCTTCCGATTATTTTGTTCTATTTTATTAACTTCTTAAACAAATTCCTTCCAAAGAAGGTCTGCTTTTTCATATTGGTTATTGCTTTCCATTTTGTGTAGTTATCCCATCGAAAAACTACAAGTTAGCAATTAGTCTGTTATTCTCCTAAAAGAAAGACAGGCTAATTGCTATATTTATTTTTATAAACTATTGGTCTTCACCACCTCTACCCACTCCCCAGGCTGCCGTGCCTGAATCGTATTATCATACATTGCCTCACAACTCACTGTCGGTAAATAATACCGTCCTTCATAGGCCGCATTCAATTGAATCGTATAAGTCTGTTTAGCTTTTCTATTAATATCAAAATAACTGTAGACTCGGTCATCTCGAATATCTTGGTATTCTGGTTTATTGGAATCGGCAAAGCGTTCTACATTCGTCATTCTAGTATTTAGGATTTCCCAACCAGAAGGGAATATTTGCGTCAATGCCATTTCTTCGTAACGAATACCTTTAGTTCCAGGATTGGTAATACTCACCTGGGCGACAAAATCTGTTCCTTGTGCTAATCGGCTAACATCAATTGAATTGCCTTCATTATCCAAATACTTCACTTTCATTTTCAAGTTTTCTGCCTTTGCAGTCTGGTCGCCAATTAAGGGTTGTCCCGTAGTAATTAAGTTGACATATAAAACACCATTACTATTATTCGTTAAACGAACCGATTTATTGGCGTTACCATCAACTGGGACTGCTACACTCATCATGGGGGTAGAAGACCCTGCATTTACGGAAGCGGCATCACCAACTTGATAGGCAAATTTGAATTGGTCACCAACTGCTGTATTACCTACAAATTTCCCAATAGCTAATAAGGAATAAGCCACCGTTTGCGTGCCATACCAACTTCCAGAACTGAGTTGTTTGGATATTTTTTTAGCAATACTTCCTGCTTTATCCATCTTTTCCATTCCTACTAAAGTCTCTAAAATCATCGCTTCATCTCGTAGACCAGAGCCGTAAGTATAACTCAATTCTCGATAATCCTTTACGGTAGTCTTTAAGGCTTTAACTAAAACGGTAGCCACTTCAGGCTTGCCAATTTCAGCATAAGCAGCAGCCAAACGCCACTTTGCTTGGTCAGATATGTTACCATGCTCTCGAAGGCGATTCATTGCCCCAATTTCTGGTGCGCCTGCCAAAGCCAAGGTATATAAACGATAGGCTTGCGTCAATTCATTATCATAGCGATTATCACCATAGTTCCAATTTTGGGCTTGCTTCTTTTGGTATCTTTTCCATTGACTCAATAAGCTAGTCGGTAAAGAATAACCCAATTTCTGGGCTTCTAGCATAAAATGTCCCGCATAATTCGTTCCCCAAGTACTCGCATAATTATCGCCTGGCCAATAACCAAATCCACCGTTAGCAGTCTGGAATTGTTTTAAACGGTTAATGGTAGCCGTAATATTTCTAGCTATTTGTTGTTTTTTAGAGTCTTCTATTTCCATTAGTTTAGATACAAATAATTGTGGGAAACCCGAAGAAGTCGTTTGTTCGATACAGCCGTGAGGATAACGAATTAAATAATTTAAACGTTTGCCTAAATCAATTGGTGGAATATTGGAAACTTCTAACATTCCTTCATTAGTCCCTGTGACGCCAACTGCCTCGAAACCAGTTGACCAGTTCTCCCCAGGTTGCAAAACCTTTTCTACGACATTCGTTACAAACGGATTTGGGTTTCTTACTTGTATTTCAATAGCTTGAGTCGCAGATTCTCCTGCCCCAGTAGCCGTAATTTTAAATTTAGCCACTCCTACCCCATCGGCTACTTTAATGTTAAAATTAACCAAGGCTTCCCCTGGTTTGGTAAAGGTCAAATTTTGACTATTTCCTCCAATTACATTTACCAAACCACTTGTTTCTTCAATGGTCACTTTTACGTTTTTAATCTTTTGTTCCATGGCAAACACCGTCACGGGCAAAGTCAACTCCTCCGTTGGTCCTAAAACTCTTGGCAAGGTTGCCAAAACCATTAAAGGCTTCCGAACCGCCGTTGTTTTTTCTGAACTTCCGTAAGCACCATTATTTGATGCCACTACCATCGTTCTAACAGAACCTACATAATTCGGTACGGTAATTTGGTGTTTAGCCGTACTTCCTTTTTCTAAGAAAAATGGACCTAAATGTTTGACGACTGGTTTGAACCGATTGGCTTCTTGATTGTCTTTACTTTTACGCAATTCTGCATCTCCCCCAATGGCTAAAACTCGTTCTAATTCGCCACCGTAAGCGCCTAAAACATGGTCATAAACATCCCAAGTTTTAACACCTAAAGCTTCTCTGGCATAGAAACTATTCCAAGGATTTGGTGTACCAAATCGAGTTAAATCCAATAATCCTTCATCCACCATTGCAATGGTATATGCCATTGATTTCCCCTTATCTTCTGACACTTGTACCGTCACCGTTTGTTCTGGTTCAAGCACATCAGGCATTTTTAACTCAGGATTTAGGCGAGTCGCTTCATCTTCAATATTGATGGGAATAACGCCGTATAATCGGATTGGTAAATCATTTTTTACTTGGGCATGCGGCTGAATTAAAGAGATATTCGCATAAACGGTTGGGGTCATTTCTTTGGTGGCATAAAAACTAAACTTGGTTTCTCCATTCGTTGTATTCGTCCAATAAGACTCAACAATTCTAGACCCGTTTTCAATAGAAATTAAGGCCCGACCATCTCCACTAGAAGGAATCGTTAATTCCACCACGTCCCCAACTTCATATTTATTTTTATCGGCTGCAAAAGCCAACATAGAAGCAGCATCTCTATTTTGGTTACTTTCTCCATCATTCCAAGGGTTACCTGCATAGAAAATATCACCTGAGCAATGTCCACTTTCATTATCACAAACCCGCACTAAGTAACGTCCCCAATCGGCAATATTTACGTTCCAGTCCACTTCCCCTTTCCCATTGGTTCGCACACTTGCCGACTCCACCGAACCATAATGTTTAGCAGAATTATACTGCGAAATATTGTCATTGCCTCTATCCCACCACCAGCGCCAATTCATCCGATATAAACCTATTTTTAAATTTCGACCTGCCGCTGGATTTCCATTCTCATCAACCGCTATAAATTCAAGTGAATTACTTTTGCCAATATCTAAGCGTTTTTCCCCGTATTTATTTTTTTTGATGTAAATGCCTGTATAAGTATCATAAGGGCTTTCTTTAATCGTAAACTGGTCAGCACTAAAATCTCCTCCTTTTTCAAAAGCTCTAATATTAAAACTCGTCGCTAACATCCCTGGGAATAATTTCCCTTGATTTCGCTTAATCGTTACATTGGCATTTCCAGCTTGATTTACTTTTCCATCAAAAACAACTTGCGGTTCTGCATCTATTGTTCGAGCGGGGTCATCAAATTCATATTCTTTATATTTTTTAAAAGTGGTATTTACGGCTCGAACTTGCTTTTCAATTTTTACTGCCACATTTTGCGCAGGCGCACCGTGTAACCAATTGACTTGTAAATCACAGTTTAAATTGCCATCCTTTGCCATAATTTGCGCTCGCCCAACATCCATTTTAATTTTTAGTCGATTCGGTTTAACTGTTTCTACTTTGATACTTTTGGAGAAAATCGCCCCTCCCACTTTCACTTTTGCCAACCAATTTCCAGTTGGGGCAGCAGTACTAGTTGCCACAGTTAAAGGATAGACATTGCT
>JBGCFJ010001048.1:0-9260 GCA_045106885.1 Saprospiraceae bacterium | reverse complement strand
GTTACGGTTTACAATAAAGCGATTTTCTCAGATGGAACATCCTTAGCCAACATCAAAAATTATTTACTCTTACAATCAGATTTAAGAGGCCGAATTAATAATATTAACCAATATTTTGAAAAAGACGATGCGAAGAGTCGGACCTTACTAGATTATGTGATGCTGACCCATGGCTGGCGAAGATTTAATTGGCAGGATGTGTTAACTGAAAAACCGACGCCTATTATTTTTCCTACAGAGGAAAGTATTTCTTTCGCAGGAAAAATAATGAAAGATAATAATCGAGATGTACCTGTGAAAGGAGATGTTTATTTGAGTATTATGGATGCCAATAATTTTACTTCTACTAATTTAACAACCGATGAAGATGGCTTATTTTATTTCAAGGGTTTAGATATATTAGCACCAACAGAAGTTTTATTCCAAGGAAATATTCATAATGCCAAAAAGAAAAAGAAGCAAAAGGAGGGACAAGCGGCGAGGACGGGTAGCAAGTATGTTAAATTTGAACTATTAAGTTTACATGATATAGATTTTAATGATAGTATTTCATTGAAAGGAATCCCCTATAATAAGGAAGCACAAAAATTATTTGCTACGGAGGTAAATCGGATTAGAAAAGTAGATACGATTTATCACCCTGAATGGTCTATTGACTTAGATGCAGTTACCGTCAAGGCAACACGTTTGGCAGAAAGTCAGAAGAAAGAAGCTGATACCAAGAAAAAATTTAAGGATAGAGGTTTGTTTTATTCAGCAACTTCCCAAAAAGTCTATATGGACGACTTAGCGGCAGGAGGCGCTATTTATTTAGATATCTATGAAGTGATTAGAAATAGGGTAGGAGGGGCACAGATTATCAATACGGATGAAGGTAAAGAGGTATTGCTTAGGGCGCAGAGTTCTTTACAAAATCCGACCTATGCAAGTATAGAATTGGACGGAACATTGGTTTCCGCCGGTACGGCGGCGTCTATAGATCCTTCAAATATTGATATGATTGATATAAAAAGAGGCTTAAATGCTACAGCGGTATATGGAGAAGCAGGTAATGGAGGAGTAATAACTATTATCACCAAAGACCCTGCTGCGAATGTTAGAAATATTAGTACCCCCGGCGTACTTAGCATAGCACATCCAGGTTACCACCAAGCCAGAACCTTTTATGTACCCGATTATGAAAATGATAGTTTTGCTAGACAAAAACCAGATTATCGGACTACGCTATATTGGAATCCAGACGCTAAATTAGAAGGAGAACCCTTACCTCTGCAGTTTTATACAGGCGATAAGCTCTCTGAATTTTTGATTTTTATAGAAGGAATTACCACAGATGGGATGCCTTTTGTTGGTCAGGAGGTTATTCAGGTTGGACAGTAAATTAGAAATATATTTTCCTAGAATAGCATAGGGTGATTGTTTCTGACAGTCACCCTATTTCTTCATACAATTCATAAATCTTTAACCAGTATTATCTTATTGAGTTGTTGATTACGGTAGAACAACCAGCAACCAGCAACTTTAAAATTTCTTGTCAATTATTTACAAACTACACCAATAGTAGAAATAAATACACTTAAAAAAAGGAAAGTTATACATTGAAACCAGTTTTTTATAAAAAAAAAAAAAAATTCTTGGTTTTATGACGACATTGTTTTACCTTTGAATAAGATTTTAAATATAATCTATTTTAAAAGAGCTATTAAAGCCAATCAATTCCATCTTTCCTCGTATAATAATAACAAATAGAAAGGAAATCTAATTAAGATTCCTTCTCTAAAAATTCACCTATTAATAATTAAATTTATTATTTAAATTATCAAAATTATCATTGTAAAATGTGTTGAATACAGCTATTGTTTTTTGTAATAAGACTGTTTAAGAAACGACAAAAAAATAAATGTATATTTTGACTAATTCAAAATTTGAACTTTTATTTTTGTTAGTTCTTAAAAACATTATTGGAACTTCTGTATCCTATAACTACTGCTTTGCATTTTCGGATTTTTTAGAAAATGGTGAAGGGGTTAATTTAGTGATTTAAGTCATTTTCCGAAAAGACGTTTAGCTGATTTTACTAGTTTTCTTTTGAGAAAATAGTTTATTATAAACTTACTACCTGTTTATAACAGTCTATTTGATTGTTTAAAGTATCGTTGAATTTAGTAAATAACAATAAAGATTCTGGCTGAACCTACCTGACTTAGAGTACCCATAAATATTGATAGATAGTATATATAGATTTATTAGAGTTAATATAACTAAATTTCAATTTCAATTTCAATTTCTAAACTTGTTGTGCTAGAACTTGAGTTGAGAATAAGTTTATAACATAACTCCTATTTGCTAAATCACTCCTCCCGTGCGTAAGTAGCAAATTATTTATTTCGGATACAAATTAGACCACTCGTACCCTCTCCGAGATGGCCTACTTATTATTTATTTATAAAATTTAATAATGATGATTAACTTTCACAAACACAAGTTTCGGAGAGGAATGACCAAACCGAATCTATTGGAAGCCACCTCAGCGGTAGCTTCAACCACAGTGGCTGCTGCTGCGTGGAAGAACAGAAACATGCCTTTTCAGTTGTTTTCCAAAACAATCTTTAGTTTTTTAATTGGATGCTTTTGTTCTTTTTCTTTATTGGCGCAAGGCCCAATAGATAATTTAGCTATTACCTTAGAAGATGATATTACAACTTTTTGTGCAGATCCATCTTTTTGTAATAAGCTAGTGATTGAGGTAAGTGATGCACTTGGCAATCCTGTGGCAGGAGCTACTATTATCAAGGAGGTTAGAGGACCAAATGCGGCCTTTAATGTTCAGGCAGCACCAGAATTATCTAATAGTTTAGGTAAATGTCCTTCTTGTTTGAAGCTACCTAATCCAGGAAAGGATACCATTATAGTAACGGCAATTGACCAAACAGGTAATCCTACTTTAATAAAGCGGGTTATTATAGAAACGTTTGATGACACCGTACCACCAAAGGTAGAATGCCCCAAAGAATTATGTGTTTTCTTAGAAGCAGATGGTACTTTAACGGTTCCTTTAGACAGTTTCAAGTGCGACTTAATAGACCCTTGTGGTTTAGGTACTTTATCTGTAGATAAAAATACTTTTAGTTGTGCAGATATGCCTTATGTGGATGTAACGGTTACTTTCGCATCCGCAGCGGGAAGCAGCAATGATATCGTTACGGTATTGGTGAAAGATACTTTTCCTCCAGTGGTTACTTGTGTAGATACCATAAAAGCATTTTTAGGCAGTGATGGAACGGTACTAGTAGATTCTACTTATTTAGTTAATCAAGGATTTGCATTTAATGATTATGATGCAAATAGTTGTGGAATAACAAGAATTGGTACTGGCGCTGGCGTAGGTGTAAATATACCTTTTGATTGTTCAGATTTAGGAACACCGCAAGATGTTACAATTACAATAGAAGATGCTTCAGGGAATATAGCTACATGTGAAACAGTTATTAAAATTGTAGACAAAGAAAGTCCAAAACTAACTTGTCCTTCTGATGCCTTGATTGAAATTGAGTTAGGAGATGATGGTTTAGATACTTTTATTATCTCTGAAAGTGGTTTGTTTTTGTATGAAGACAACTGTGCCACTCCACCTAAATTTGAGCAAGATACTTTAATTTTTAGTTGTGCAGATATTGGTACTTGGAGCAAAAAAATTATTTTAGTAGATGATTCTGATAATAAGGCATCTTGCTACCGAAACTTTAGCGTAGAAGATGTAACACCGCCTGCTATCGTTTGTCAGTTTCCAATTACTGGCCCAGATACGCTTAGATTATACCTTGATATTTATGGAGAAGCGACTATATCTCCAGATACTTTAGATGGAGGGACTAAAGATTCTTGTTCGACTTTTACCCTTACCGCTCGACAAACAGTATTTACTTGTAATGATATTACGCCACTAGGCACAGGACTTGCCATTAATTTATATGCAACAGATATTTATGGAAATATAGATTCTTGTCAAAATATTATCCAAGTTTTTGATACGATTGCACCATTGGTATTTTGTAAAGATTCGATTGTTGTTTTGTTAGATTCAATGGGAGTGGCAAGCGTACCTAAAAATGATTTCTTTGGTTTGATCAAAGACGAATGCGGAATTATAGATACGGTGGTTTCAAGAACTGATTTTGATTGTAGACATGTTGGAATAGATTATTTTGTAGATGTTACCGTAACAGATATAGGAGGTAGAGCAACTACTTGCCAAGTAAAAGTGATTGTAAAAGATGAGATTGCCCCTGTTCTTACTTGTAAAGAAAAAATTACGTTAGAGCTAGGTACAGATGGAAAAGTAGAGATTCTTTCTGGTATGCTTTTAGATGATATAGATGAAAATTGCAGGATAGATACGGTATATGTAAGTCAAAGTGAATTTTTCTGTTCAAATATCGGTACGCACACCGTTTCTACAACGGTGGTTGACGAGTCAGGTAATGCTTCTACTTGTTCTACAGAGGTAACGATAATTGATAATATGAGTCCAATTACTGTTTGTAACAGTATTACGGTATTAGTTGGAGATGGCGGACAAGTAACAATTAACCCAAGCGATGTAGACGGAGGAAGTACAGATAATTGTGGAATTATCAATATGTCTGTTTATCCTCAGACTTTTGATTGTTCGGATGTAGGAAGTACAGTAGAAGTTATTTTAACCACAACCGATGCATCTAACAATTCTAGTAATTGTAGAGCATGGGTAACTGTAGCGGAATCTTCTTTACCAGTAGCGAAATGTAAATCTGAAGTAATTGTTCAATTAGATGCTAATGGACAAGGCAGTATTGAAGTAGCAGATGTAGATGATGGAAGTAGTATTGCTTGTAATTCTCCAAGTATCGCATTAAGTGGAAGAACAGCGTTTGATTGTGCAGATATTAAGAATGATTCCATTTATGTTACGTTAATTGTAACAGATGCAAGTGGTAACCAAGATTCTTGTAAGAGCAAAATCATTGTAGAAGATAATATTGCGCCAACAGTAGTATGTGCAGATGGTACATTCAATTTACCTTTAGGGTTAAATGGAACGGCTATTTTACCTGTTAACTTTATGGATGCAGGAAGTTCAGATGCTTGTGGTATCGAAACGAGACTAGTTCAACCAAATACTTTTACTTGTGATGATTTAGGACTAAACGATGTGGCTTTAATCGTCATTGATAGCAGCGGAAACGCAGATACTTGTTACAGGGTGATTAATGTAGTCAATTCTTCTGCACCAAACTTAGTTTGTAAAGACATCGAAGTTTATTTAGATGCAAACGGAAAAGTAAATATTTTACCAGAAGACGTAGTGGATAAAACAGCTAGTGATTGCTTTGGTAATATTGCTTTAGCTTTAACCGATTCAAGTTTTACTTGCGCAGACAAAGGAGCAAATAGTGTTACTTTAAGCCTAGCTAGTGGTTCTTACACGAATAGCTGTACCGCTATAGTTACCGTATTGGATACTTTAGCGCCAATTGTAAATTGCCATGGTGCTATTACAGTAGAAATAGATGACTGGGGCGTAGCAATGGTAACCTTAGCAGATGTTTTAGGCCCAGATGCACTGAGTGATAATTGTGATATTAAAGATACGATTTGGACAGATGTTAATTTTTCTTGTATGGATATTGCGAGTAGTCCAAAAGAAGTTTCGGTGACGGTTACAGATTCAAGTGGAAATGCAACGACTTGTACGACCAATGTGACTGTAGTAGACAATAAATTACCAGAAGTAATAGATTGCCCAACGGATACTGTATTGTCCCCACAAATTCAATGTAAGGCAAACTATAAATTTGGGTATCCTGATTTTAGTGATAATTGCGGTATTTTAGATACAACAGTAACTAGTTCTGATACCAATGTGAATCTAGTAATGGAAGGAGATTCTATCTCAGGTTTATTTAAATTAACTACTACGATTACTTTCACGGTAACAGATGCTTCAGGAAATCAAGCATCTTGTGATTTCAAAATAGCGGTAGAAGATACGCATAAGCCAACCTTTGGCAATACTTGTCCAACTTACCCAGTACAATATGTGCAACCAGGAGAATGTGGTATCAACTTCGTTGCAACGAACTTAGCTCCACAAGATAACTGTGGCATTGATACTTACATCTGTACGTTTAGATTACCAAACGGAGATATTTTTACGACTCCTCCTTCAACGGCTCCTGTTTTCTTACCAGTCGGTACCACAAATGTATCGCATGTAATTACCGATTTTAACGGAAATCAAGCAGAGTGTAGCTATACCATTACCGTAGCAGATAATGAAGCGCCAACACTTACTTTTAATAATAACCATCCTAATTATCCATTAGGATTATATACAGATGGAGATACTTTACATCTTCCTGCTGGAACAATAGTAGAATTTACAACAGAAGACATAGAGGCATTAGATAATTGTGAAATTGATGAGTTGACCTTTAATGATGTCTTAGTAGAGGACGGAGTATGTGCTAGTAAAGGATATGATAAATTATACCGTTGTACTTGGACTGCAACCGACCTAGCAGGAAATACGACGCAGTTGCTTATTTATATAAAAGTAGCTTGTCCAGTAGTCAACACACCAGATTTACAACCCAACTTTACGTTTGGTGGAACTTCTTACATGAAAGGAGATGTAAAAATGGTGATTATTAATATCAACGAAATCGAAAATGGCCCAACGTCAGAAGCTATTAAATTCTTCTTGCCAAAGTCTACTGGTTTTACTTACGATTTTAATCCAACACTAACGAGTGCGAATGTATTATTCCCTCGAACTGTAAATAACCAAGATTGGACGGTACAAGATGTAGGAACAGGCTTCCTATTTACGAGTACTGCAGTGATTTCCCCGCTTGGAAAAAGTAGTATTGGTATCAGAGTAACGGCTGACTCAAATGGGGCTCAGGCGAGTATGACGGTTAATATCCAACCAAGTGCAGGTGGCGAAAATAGAGCAGATAATAATGTGGCTGTACTAAGTCAGTCCATACAGAATTAGATATTCCAAGGTTAATATTTGTATCCTACTTATTGGAGTAAATCTCCAAACATTCACTCGGAAGTGGAAATTGCTCTAGGGCAGTTTTAGCTTCCATGGTGGATGGAAAATTTATCAATTAGGAAATCTAAACCATTAAAATAATAACAATGAAAATATTTTTTAACCTTATAACAGTATTTTTTCTTTGCTGTGGGACAATTTTGGCGCAATCTGCCGACCCGTCCATTAGTGGAGCAAAATTTACACCTAATACTATCAAAACAGGTGAAACGGCAACATTGAATTTTTCTTTTGTGAACTCAGGTTTTTCAGAAATTCCTGCAAATTCCATAGAAATTACGATTGTTTCAGCAAGTAATTTTTATACAAGCGACGGTGTCACTGGTCCAACTGGTCCAGGTAGTACGCTGTTTACTTGGAGTTATATACCAGATGGCGATATTTGGCGTGGTTCAAATAGTGTCCCAATTGGCTCTTTTGGTGGTGGAGAAGTGGATTTAGTGATGCATGGAAATGTAGTTTCTTCAGGTTTTGAGACGACTAATATTAATGTTCAACCAGTCGCAAATTTGAACACTTTTTCGAATGAATCTAGTAATGATAACGAACAGCCTTCGCTTAAAATAGAGCAAGGTTCTGGTATCCCATGTGAAGCTGTTGGTGGCGTAGGTGCCGCTTGTGTAGATGCGAATGGTAATGATAGTACTATTGGTACAGATTGCGGTTGTATTGATTTAGGGCCATGTCTTACTGCGGGTGGTGTAGGTACTGCTTGTGTAGATGCGAATGGTAATGATAGTACTATTGGTGCAGATTGCGGTTGTATTGATTTAGGTCCATGTCTTGCTGCTGGCGGTGTAGGTGCTGCTTGTACAGATGTTAATGGAAAAACAAGCACGATTGGCGCAGATTGTGATTGTATTGAAGTAACCCTTCCTTGTATCATAGGAGCAGCTTGTACGGATTCTGATGGTGATGCAAGTGTATATGATGCAAAATGTGATTGTATTGAAGTGACAATTAGTACAGGAATGGATGCCGACCCTGCAATAACGGGTGCTATTTTTGCCCCGAATCAAATTGAATTAGGCAATAAAAGTACTTTGACTGTAAGTTTTGCGAATACTGGTTCAACAGCTATTCCGCCAAGTTCGATTGAAGTGACGATAAGCATGCCAAGCGGTTTTTATAATACAGATGGCACGACGATTCCAAGTGGAGCAGGTGGTGATTTGTTTGATTGGACGTATATCGCATCAGCAGCAACTTGGAGAGGGACGAATAAAAACTTAATCCCTTCCTTTGGTGGTGGTGACATCGTTTTAGAAGTAATGGGAATTGCCGTATCTGAATTTGAAACAACGAATATCAATGTTCAACCAGTTGCTAATTTAGGAGCTTTCAGAAATGAATCTAGTAACGATAATTTACAACCAACCCTTAAAGTAGTGCCTGTTCCTATTGATTGTAATACGGAAGCACCAGTTATTACTTTAGTGTCCGCTACACCTCCAACTTGTGCAGGTGGAAACGATGGGGAATTAGTTGTTTCTGTAAGTTATACGCATGCTTCTGGAGCAGAACAATGGGTGTCAGGCCCTGCTAGTAGAACATGGAGTGGTTTAACAGCAGGAACTTATACTTTTACAGCTTTTGATATACACAATTGTAGCGACACGGAATCTTTTACTTTAGCAGATCCAGCAGTTGTACCTGCCCCTATTTTAACAGGTGTTCCTACTGATGTAACGGTCTCTTGTGATGTTATTCCAGCTCCAGCAGTAGTTACTTCAGGAAGTTTGACGGTTAATTTTGAAGAAACAAGAACAGGAACTAGTGATTGTAATTATAATTTAACTAGAACATGGAGTGTTGATGGTGTTTGTGGTACTTCAGCAAGTCAAATGCAAGTAGTGAAAGTGATAGACAATACACCACCTGTTTTAGCGGGTGTTCCAGATGATGTAACTATTAATGTTAATAATGGAGAAAATTTTGCCCCACACGATGTAACCGCAACGGATAATTGTGATTCAGAGGTAATCGTTGCTTACCCTGCCCCTAGTATCTTACCTGACTCCTGTAGCAATACCATTACTTATTCAGAAAGTTGGTCAGCAACTGATGATTGTAGTAATACCGTATCTGCTTCAAGAACAGTGACGATTATTAATGATGCTTTTTTCCAAGATGAAGATAATGACGGTGTTTGTGACCC
>JBGCFJ010001047.1:0-4097 GCA_045106885.1 Saprospiraceae bacterium | reverse complement strand
GAATTTATACCACAAATATATTTAATTTGTTGCAAAAAAAAAAATTAAAGAACGATAAATTTAATCAAAAAATAAAGATAATTAAATTAAATACGTTCATGTTTTATATGTTTGTTTATTGTTTTATTCGTTTTGTCCTCTATTATAGGTCATTCATTACAAGGAAACACATTGACAAAACATTAATGTTCTGTTATGAGGAACTTAATAAGCTTAAAAATACGAGTGTTTTAATTTTTTAATATGATTAATATTTTGGTACTCTCTATAGATAGTCAGATTGAAAATTGATAATCACGTGTTGGACACCTCCAAAGGTGTCCGACACGTTCGACTAACCATTTATCAGTTTTTTAGCTGACACTCTATAAGGTTTCAAATATTTGAGAACCAATTAATTATTTGAACTATTTTCTATACATATATTAATACCCTGCTATTGTCTATAAGCTGCCTATTGCAAAATGAACATTCCCATTCTGATATTTCCGACTTAACAACAAATTATTATCTTTGCTCCACTCTTCAAATACTCATCGTGTAAACTCGACTATCTAAATAGTTGAAGTGCATGTAAAACAAATAAAATGTCCAACGAAAAAGTAATCTTCTCCATGGAACGGGTCACCAAAACGTACCCACCCAAAAAGCAAGTCCTTAAAAATATATGGCTATCCTTTTTTTATGGTGCAAAAATTGGAGTTTTGGGATTGAATGGTTCTGGAAAATCCTCTTTATTAAAAATTATTGCAGGTATAGATACTAATTTTGAAGGTCATGTAGTTTTTGACAAGGCTTATAAAATTGGATACCTAGAGCAAGAACCAACCTTAGACGAAAATAAAACAGTTCGTGAGGTAGTAGAAGAAGGCGTTCAAGAAGTGGTAGATACCTTAAAAGCTTATGAGGAATTGAATGCCAAATTTGCGGAGCCAATGAGTGACGATGAAATGAATGCACTCATAGAAAAACAGGGCGAATTAACAGATAAATTAGACCATTTAAATGCTTGGGAATTAGATAATCGTTTGAATACAGCAATGGATGCTTTGCGTTGTCCGCCTGATGATAAATCAATAGCTGTTTTATCTGGTGGAGAACGTCGTCGAGTGGCTTTATGTCGATTATTACTAAGCAATCCAGATATTCTATTATTGGATGAACCGACCAACCACTTGGATGCGGAAAGTGTACATTGGTTGGAACAATATTTACAAAATTTCCCTGGAACAGTTATCGCAGTAACACACGATAGGTATTTCTTGGATAATGTGGCAGGATGGATTTTAGAATTGGATAGGGGAGAAGGTATTCCTTGGAAAGGGAACTATTCTTCTTGGTTAGAACAAAAAGCAAAAAGACTGGAGCAAGAAGAAAAATCAGAAAGTAAGCGTCAAAAGACATTAAGGCGAGAATTAGAATGGGTCAAAATGGCACCCAAAGGTCGTCGAGCTAAGGGGAAAGCACGTTTGAATGCTTATGATAAATTAGCCAACCAAGATGTAAAAGACAAAGAAAAGAAATTGGAGTTATTTATTCCACCAGGGGAGCGTTTAGGAGATGTAGTGGTCGAAGTAGAAGGCATTAGCAAAGCTTATGGAGATAAATTATTGTATGAAGATTTGACCTTTTCCATTCCTAGAAACGGTATTGTTGGGGTTGTTGGAGCAAATGGCGTTGGTAAGAGTACCTTATTCAAAATTATCTTGGGTTTAGAACAACCTGATAAAGGAAAAGTAACTATTGGACCTACGGTAGATGTTTCTTATGTAGACCAAAGTCATAAAGATTTATTACCTGAAAAAACAATTTATGAAGTCGTCTCTGGAGGAAATGACCTTATTCAAGTAGGGAACACGGAGGTCAATGCCCGTGCCTATTTAAGCAAATTTAACTTTGGCGGTGGCGACCAACAAAAGAAATTAGGGGTATTATCAGGAGGAGAACGAAATAGGGTACATTTAGCAATGACTTTAAAAAATGGAGGTAACTTAATTTTATTAGATGAGCCGACCAATGATATTGATATCAATACCTTAAGAGCCTTAGAAGAAGCGATTGATAATTTTGCAGGCTGTGCGGTGATTATTTCTCACGACCGTTGGTTTATTGACCGTTTAGCTACGCATATTCTAGCTTTTGAAAATAATAGTGAAGTCGTCTTTTTTGAAGGTAATTACTCAGATTACGAAAAAAATAGAAAGGAACGATTGGGGGATATTGCTCCTAAACGACCACGATTTAAGAATGTGATAAATTAGCAATAGCTCAGTAGGCAGTGATACAGTAGGCAGTTTGCAGCAGTGTAAACTGCCTACTGTATTTATAAAAAAATAACGGATGAATTATTGGAGAAATAGTGCCTATAATTTATCTTAACTGCCAACTGCCAACTGCCTACCGACTCCGTGGAATAGACAAAATTTCTTCCATTCGCCCATCTAAGAAATAAAAACCATCCTTTCCATACACACCATCTTCTTCCAACATGATTCGGACTAATTTTCCCCATTCTGGTACATCTGTAGCGGCAAATAATTCAATGGAATAAGCGGTATTGGGAAATAATTTATAATCACCAGTTCCTTTTACGCCTTGTTGTTTATCCCACATCCCGATAGCTGGACCAGCAGCATGTCCGTGTAAGCCAATTGGGTGGGTATAAATAGAGCCATTAATACCTTCTGCTTTGGCTTGGTCTAGGGCAGCTTTGAGCATTTGATTTCCTGTTTTACCTGTAGAAAATTGACTGGTCAAAATATCTTGTAAGCGATTGCCGTTTTTTAAAGCGGCTTGCAAATAGGCAGGAACTTCTGTCTCATTCTCATTGGCTTTCAAAACATAAAAATGTTGTTGTTGGTCAGTATTTAGCCGTAAATAAGTAATCCCAAAATCTACGTGTAATAAATCTCCTTGGCGAATAATTTCATGGTCAGGACGACGAGAAAAAGACCGCAAAAACTCTTGATTCCCTTCGGCTGCCCGTTGCACAGAAACAGAAGGATGAAACCATGTTTTTAACCCATAATCAATGACTAATTGACGCAATTGCCATTCTACATCCGTAGTCGTAGTGACTCCGGGATGAATATTTTTTTCAGATAACCCCTCTTGTAAAATCTTATGTCCTAAATGGCAAATCATTGGATAAATCTGTAATTCTTTTTCTGAGCGAGTTTCTAACCAAGCAATGGCTAATCTTTCCGCAGAAGTAACTTTCTTCTCAAAACCAGTCGGTAATTTAGCCATAAATTGCTCATGTTCGGTGTCCACTAAACCATCTGCCAAGGCAAAATAATCCGATTTATTAATGCCAATTTTTGTTGGATTTCTTTCTTTAATCACTTCCATTAAAGCTTCCCATTGGTCGGGGAAAACATTTAAATCCCAAGCTCCTTTTAATAATTTACCCACATCGTACCGAGCAATGGCAATTTTTTCCAAAGGTGTATCTCCACCCTTATCATAAAAAACCATAATAGTTCGTCGCCTAGCCGATAACCAAGTACTCGGCAACATTGTTTTCATTACAGGGTCTTCATTATACTCTCTGGAGATAATGACCCACATATCAATGCCTTCCCTACGCATTAAAGTAGGGAGCAAATTATCCAAGCGGTCTTCTAAAATATCGTCTATTACTTGTGCTCTTTCTTGTGCTGGTAGGATAAGGGTATGCTGTGCATTTAAAGCCGTAAAGCAGCAAACCAAGAAAAGAATAGGGAATAATCTTAACATAATGGTATTGGTTAGTTTTGATAATTTTAAAAAGCGTTTTTATTTAAGTTTAATCGCCAAAGCTAAACCAATCCAAATTAAAAAAGAAATTGTTACTGCCCAATTTTTAAAATCTGCTAGGACAGTAGACCGTCAGCAGTGGTAGTAGGCAGTAAAGCCTTGATTTTCAATGCTAAAATTTTGCCTAAACACAGTTGTTTGAACAGTCTATCGACTAATTGGATTCACCATTTATAGTTCTACCAAACTTTCTCTGCCTTTCCTGCTTCAACCCACTGACTCCAATTTTTATTATAAGTATGTACTTTGTGAGTAGGTTGACCGTTTTTGTCTACTACCTCATAATCTTGGTTGACCCA
>JBGCFJ010001046.1:0-3632 GCA_045106885.1 Saprospiraceae bacterium | reverse complement strand
AGCAGTTCAATACTTACGAATAAACTACCTATTATTTCTCCTAATCAAATGGTTAGTGGCGATTGTTTATGTCCACCGGGAGATACCGATGCGAATAAAGTTCAACTGACCTTTCAATTAGAGGGGCTGTACAATCCTACGCTTGGTGTCATGAGTAGTGCTTTAGTCGCCAATGATTTTTTAACGAAAGAACAACCTTTTGCCAATGCTACTTTCAATTATTTTGGGGAAGAACAAGTAGAGGAATTTCCAACGGGAACTGTTGATTGGCTTTTGTTAGAACTGCGAAATACGACTGATTATAGTACGGTCGCCCGTCAAGCCGTTTTGTTAAGGGCTGATGGAAAAACCATCAATACCAAAGGCGAATCTACTATCATATTTGAAGCTATTTTTCCAGACAACTACTATTTAGCCGTATTCCATCCAGCACATATTGGTATTCTTTCTAGAGCTACGACTTCCAATGATTTGACCCAAACAAACACTTTTCAACTAAATAATCCTGATAGTGTGAGGGGGACCAATCAATTAAAACAGAAAGGCGCAGCCTTTGTCATGGTCGTAGGAGACACAGACCAAAATGGTAGCATTAATGCTGCTGATTATGTGCAATTTATCGAAAAGATAGGCGCAAAAGGCTATACCCCATCAGACTTAGATGGAAGTGGCCTGATTGAGTTAAAAGAAAGTGAATTACTTAAAAATAATAGAAGTCGAATGGGGTATCCAAAGCTATTCCCTCAATTAAAATTATAAGGGATACACTCGTCATGGCGTAATATTCTGCCCTTTGGGGCTCTGGTAAAACAAGAACAGAAACAAAAACAAAAACAAAATAAAACATGAACAACACGACCAATCACGCTCCTCTTTATCGCCTTATAGGGCTGTTTTTATTATGTAGTGTCTTATTTGGGAATGGACTATTAGCACAACAGATAGATTTTAAATTAGAGCCCATTAATACTTGTGATGGCAACTTGACGATTGATTTAAAAGTTAAAGCAAGTGATAATTTTAGGACGGACTTATTTTTAGGAAATACTTCTATTCTTTTGGAATATGACCCAACTATTTTGGATATAAGTTCCTATCAAGCTGTAGCATTCGACGGCAATACCTCTGAACAAGCAGCCCAAGCTAAATGGTTGCCTCAAAAATGGACCAATGACAAAGAATTTGGTCTTTTTAATCTAGTCTTATTCAAAGACAATGGTGGAGTCAATCAATATAATTTAAGCAGTAACCGCTATATAAAAATAGGTACTTTAGTCTTGGATATTACCAATCGTACAGAAAACAAGACGATTATTAAAACCAATCCAGACTTCACTAATTTTTACAACCTCAATCAAAAAAATATAAGCCCCAGCCTGCTGGCAGATTTAACCATTGACTTGGCTATTTTAGTCAATCAAGGTGGAATAGGTGCTAGTTGTGACGATGGCGATGACAAAACAGAAAATGACGTAATATTAGCTGATTGTTCTTGTGCAGGAACACCCATTCCACCAACTTTTGACTGTCCGACCTTAGCAGCTAATATTGGCGCTGATTGTAATGACGCCAATCCGAATACCGAAAATGATAAAATCCAACTCGATTGTTCTTGTGTAGGAACACTCATTCCACCAACTTTTGACTGTCCGACTTTAGCAGCTAATATTGGTGATGATTGTAATGATGCCAATGCAAATACCGAAAATGATAAAATCCAACCCGATTGTTCTTGTGCAGGAACACCCATTCCACCAACTTTTGACTGTCCGACCCTATCCGCTAACATTGGAGACGATTGCGATGACAGCGATGCGACGACCGAAAACGATGTCGTCCAAGTCGATTGTTCGTGCGCAGGAACACCAATCGGAACGGGTGAAGGCGAAGTAATTACGGAATCTTGTGACGGCAATACCACCATTATCTATGGCAATGGACAAATTACCATGTCTGGTCAAACAGATTTGGAATATTTCTATCAAGTTTTAAATGAAAGCTGGCAAGAAGAATACAATTGTGGTTGGCAATGTGGCAGTAGCCAAACTGTCACCGATTTAGCAGGGGGAAATTATAGAGTGTATATCAAAAATAGCAACTACCAAGTTATTTGCGAAAAAGTCATTACCGTATCTGCTGGCAATGGTGGCGGTAGTGACCCAGATAATGACAATGATGGTATCCCAGCAAGTCAAGATTGTGATGATAATGATGCTAATTTAACCGTACCAGGCACAGCTTGTAATGATGGCAATGTCAATACCGAAAACGATGTCGTTCAAGCGGACTGTTCTTGTATTGGTAGGCCAATTGACACAGGTGGCGGCGAAAACACCACCATATCTTGTGGTGGCAATACGTCTATTACTTATGGCAATGGACAAATTAAAATGGAAGGATTAGAAACAGCATCCTATTTTTTCCAAATATTAAATGCTAGCTGGCAACAAGAATTTAATTGTGGTTGGAATTGTGGCAGTAGCCAAACTGTCACAGGCTTAGCAGCGGGAGACTACCGAGTCTATATCAAAAATAGTAACTACCAGATTATTTGTGAGCAAATTATTAGCGTATCTGCTGACAATGGTAACAGCGGCGATAGTGACCCAGATAATGATAATGACGGCGTTCCCGCTAGTCAAGATTGTGATGATAATAATGCCAATTTAACGACTGTTGGCGCAACTTGTAATGATGGGAATGTCAATACCGAAAACGATATAGTGCAAGCCGATTGTACTTGTGCAGGCACGCCAATCGACACGGGAGGCAACAATGGAACGAGCATTGCTTGCGGAGAAACAACAATTACTTACGGTGATGGAACCATTCAAATTGTTGGACAAACTAACACTAATTACTACTTCAAAATCAATGACTTGAATGCTGGTTGGGCACAAGTAGCTGGTTGTGGTTGGAATTGTGGTAGCGAATTTACGGCAACGGGTTTAGCCAATAGCACTTATTTAGTAAGTATATATCAGAATGACTGGGCAATTCATTGTAACACCGAAATTACCATAACGAACAGCAGCTTTAGACCAAGTGCAGGTAGCAGAAATGCGCCTCAATTAGCCTTTAGTGCGTATGGTAGTCAACGACAAGTGGCTTTAGAATGGGCAACGAATACAGGTTGGAAAAACAGTCACTTTGAAATTGAGCGGTCTTTAGATGGACTTACTTTTGAAACCATTGGCGAACAATTAAACGAGGCAATGGCAGATGATATGAAACAGTATAAGCAAGCAGATATAAGCCCTTTAGCAGGTACGAACTACTACAGAATCAAGCAAGTTTATATGGATGGTAGCTTTGAGTATACCGAAACACAGCAAATTGACTTTAGTGTTTTACCTGATTTCGGCATCTATCCGAACCCTGCAAATGAGGTAGCTTACCTTAACTTAAAAGCATATCAAGGTAAAGCAGTTGATTTAGTGATTTATAATCAATTTGGTCAATCTGTATTCGAACAAACTATTGATAGCGTTGATGGGGAAGAAATTCGATTGGATACTAGAAATTACGATAATGGCTTATACTTGGTTAAAATAGCAACAACTGATAGAAAATCGCTTAGTAAAAAACTAGTGATTGCTAGGTTGTATTAGGCCTACTATTCCCATTATAAA
>JBGCFJ010001045.1:0-3318 GCA_045106885.1 Saprospiraceae bacterium | reverse complement strand
ATTGGATGCGTTTGCAATCGTTTTTACATTTTCATCATCTTTAATAAAATCTACAAAATCAAAATCTGTCAAATCTTTATTAATACCATTACTCAAAAAAATATCTTTCCAGCCATCATTATTCAAATCGAGAAATAAAGCACCCCAAGTCCAATCGGTAGCTGCTATGCCTTTTTGAAAAGCCACTTCTTGAAAATCGCCATTCCCTTTATTAATGTGTAGTGCGTTTTGCAGTGTTTGGTAGTAATAACCCGCTTTCTTTTTGGCAGCAATTAAATGAAAAGGGTCAAATTTCGTCATACTTTTTCGCCTAAAATTATCAGCAGGCAACATATCCGTTGTCATAATTTCTGGCTGTCCATCATTATTTAAATCTCCAATATCTGCGCCCATACTATTTAAGGACGTATAGGATAACCTTGCTTCCAATTCTTCTACAAATTTACCATTGCCTAGATTTCGGTATAAATAATCCCGTTCCCAAAAATCATTACTGACATAAATATCTGGTAACATATCTCCATTCAAATCACTCACCGAAACCCCTAAACCAAATCCAATATCACTAGAATAAATGCCTGCTTCAGCTGTTACGTCTTTAAAAAAAGTGCCATCATTTCTATATAATTTATCGCCACCTGCTTTATCCATTTCTGTTCTACTTCTAGTATAAAGGTCGATTTTGTCTGGGCTAACAAAGCTATTATTCAATAGGTAGCAATCTAAATCTCCATCTTGGTCATAATCAAAAAAAGAAGCATGGGTCGAAAAGCCAGCGTTATTTAAACCCCATGCCTTAGCAACTTCTTTAAATGTACCATCTTGTTGATTAAGGTACAGTTCATTTTCTTTATTATCACCAGCTATATCTCCTGAATTGCAAACGTAAATATCTAGCCATCCATCTGCATTGATATCCACCATGGATACCCCTGTGCTCCAAGCTTTTGTTCCTTTAATACCTGCTTTTTCGGAAATATCTTCAAATTGTAAATCGCCTTTATTTAAGTACAGTTTGTTTGCTTCTAAATTCGCCGTAAAGTAAATATCGACCAATCCATCATTATTAATATCGCCGATGGCTACGCCCCCTCCATTATAGAAGTTCCGATAATTGAGGATATTGAAATCTTTTTGGTCTTCAATTTGGTTAATAAAATCAATGCCTGTTTGTGCAGGTGGAAGTGCTGAGAAAAGAGCGTCAGTTTTAGGAATGTAAGTGGCTTCTGATGGAACTTGTTGAATGTCTGATTGGCAATCCGTCAACAAAAAGAGGATGCAAAATAAATAGGCTAATTGTTTACTCATTTTTCTGTTTAGTAGCGGGATAAGTATAAAACCAATTTTAAAAAAATATAAATTTACAAACTTTACTTGCTATAAATAAGAATCCCGAAAGAAAAAGCAGTACTTCCTCTCTCGGGATTCTTTCAGTATCTATTATATCAATTAAAGAAGATTTTTTTCTTTAATTTAATAAACTACCATCCTGGATTTTGCTGTAACATTGGTGTACCATCAACAGAACTCAATTCTAATTGAATAGTTGGTAATGGATACCATTGATGACGATCTTCTATAGTAGATGCACCAGTTAAATAGTTTCGTCTAGTTTTTTCAACAGCAATATAACTGTTTATAACTTCTTTGAAAGTTCCCCATCGACGTAAATCGAAGAAACGGTGCCCCTCCATAGCTAATTCTAAACGACGCTCCATACGAACTGCAGTTCTAGCAACAGATTGATCGGTCCATGCACCATCATAAGTACCAACTGCGTAATTAGCCCATGTAATGGCAGCATCATCAATAGCTGTAGCTACAGAAACACCATCTGCACCTTGTGCACAAGCACCTGCTCTAGTTCTGATTTGGTTTACCAAATCTCTAGCAGTTTCTAAGCTACCACTCTCTACCTCTGCTTCTGCCAACATTAGCATAACATCTGCATATCTTAAGATGTGTAAGTTCATAGAATGTAATTGGTAAGAAGCCCAACCTACAGCACTACCAACACCAGAACCTTTCTCATAGATATTTTTCTTAGGAGAGTAAGGACCAGCCCAAGCTCTATCACGAATCCATCCTGGAGCGTGTAATCCCCAATCTAAGAAAGGTACATCATCTCTACCTGTTGTCCAATCCAATCTTGGATCTACTGCATCTGAAGCAGCAAGGTCCACATCATTGAAAGACCCATCTAATAAAGGTAAGCCATTCGCATCTACTTTAAAAGCGTTAACTAAGTTTTGAGATGGCTGGTGGAATCCACAACAACCAAATGGGCTACCCCCGTGTGGGAAATTTAAACGGTCATTTCTATTAGCATTATCACCATTAGGGTTCCCATCATTAGAAGATGCTTGGAAAGCTAATACTGTTTCTGGACCATTATCATTAGCCGCAGAGAATACATCGTGGAAACAATCTTCTAAAGCATAAGGGCCACTATTTACAACATCACCCAATACAGTTTTAGCACGTCCAAAATCTTTAGCAAACATTAATACTCTACCTAAATAAGATTTTGCTGTCCAAGAAGTAGATCGACCAACTTGTGCTTGCGAGGCAGGTAATAAGCTAATCGCATCGTCCAAATCAGCAATAATTGCAGATAAGGCAGCGTCTGCACCTCCATTTGCTTTTCTAAAATCTGTATCTTCTTCTGTATAAATTGGAATATTACCCCAGTATTTATAAGCTTCAAAATGAAAGTGCGCTCTCAACATCTTCGTTTCTCCTTCAATTCTCTGCGCAGTAGCTGCTGGAATTCCTTCTACTGAACTCAATAAATTTAAGGTTGCATTCGCTCGGGAAACCCCTTCGTAAAGCACGCTAAATTTATCGTTTAAATAACCATCCGCACCACCTGTACTCCATTGATAAAATTCAACATCTGTCGTTGGTTGCTGATCACCAGGCTCTGAACCTTTATATGAATCATCAGAAGGTACCGAACCAAAAATCCAGTTACTTCCTGCTGCTCCCCAACCACCAAAGTTGGCGAAACCATCCAATAATGCGTAAGAAGCAATTAAAGTCGCTTCTACACCAGCCTCATTTGCTAAAGTACCTGAATCTAGTACCCCTTGTGCAGGCCCATCTAAGAAGTCATCCGAACAGGCAAAAAATGTTCCTGTTGTGATAAGGAGAATTCCTATATATTTTAGAATATTCTTCATTTTATAAAAATTTAAATTTTAATTAAAACCTTAATAATAATTAGTTAAATATATAGATAATAAATCTTTTTTAAATCATCATTTTGTCACAATCATCGCCAAAAGTCTATCTCCGTACATTATTTTTAACTAAATA
>JBGCFJ010001044.1:0-3979 GCA_045106885.1 Saprospiraceae bacterium | reverse complement strand
TTGTAAATACCTGAAAATCAAGTAAATCGTTAGCCACAATATTATAGAGTATAGCCTTATTCAATCTGACTACTGACAGTTTATGTAATAAACGGTCTGACTGCTCACTTCTTTCTAGGCATCAATTTTCAATCTGACTATCTATTGTTAAGCGGATAAAATATCCAATTATAGAGAACAATTCAACAATTATAACAATCATCCCTATCTTACTTCAATCCTCTCCCCTCTTTAACAATCGCCCCTTCTTGATTTAATTTCTTTAGTAGACGGTCAAGAATACCATTGATAAAATCTTTACTTTTTTCTGTACTATATAATTTAGCAATTTCTACAAATTCGTTCAGGGTTACTTTGGTTGGAATGGTTGGAAAATTCAATAATTCACTTAAAGCCATTTTTAATAAAACCATATCAACTATGGCGACTCTTTCCGCATCCCAATTATTCAAAGTGGGTTCAATATGCGCTAATAATTGGTCATTATTTTGAAGCACATCTTGTAGCAAAGCCTCTCCAAATTCTGTTACCGTATCAAAACCAGGTTTCAAACTATTAATATAGCCCTCTTGAACAGGTAAAGCTTTCAATGTTTTCTTCATCGCACCGACCACCAATGATTTATCATCCCACCAATTGGCAAAATAATCATCCATTAATTCGTTATAGATTTCTCCTGTAACGGCATGTTTAAATAAAAACAATAAAATTTCTAAATGATCTTTATCTGTGGTATGTGGATTATTCAAGTACGCTTTATATTCTGGCGTCTTGGCAAAATCATTGTATAAAAGGCGAGTATTATCATCCGAAAGATATTCAGCTACTTCACAATGATGCAAAGCAGTCTTCAATCCGCCATCACTAACTAATGATTGTACCAACGGATTTCTGTATAACTTAGCAGAAAACTGTTTATCAAAACTCGAAGGTAAATGTTTACCTTTTCTATGAGCTTCATCTTTTAGGGCATGTTTTGTAATTTCCCTAACTTGCAACACGTTAAACAAGTACAATTCGTAAGATTTACGAATAGCCTCTTGATAGACCTGCGTTGCTAAACTCAAATTATTTGTCAAAGTTTTATCCCGATTAGCGGTATATAAACATTGCATTACTTTAACTCTAATATTCCTTCTACTAAGCATACTTTTCCTTCTTCAAGGTGTTTTTGGTAGATTTGAATTTTTGGTGGTTTCCGTTTATATCAGCTTGCAAAATTAAATGATTTATTCAGAATTATTTTAGTTTGCAAATTGTTTGATGCAAATAAAGTCTTTTTTAGAATACTTCGCTACCTTTAAGCCAACTATTTTCAAACATTTTATATTTTTTAATATTTATTAAATTAATAATCAGTTAAAACAGTTATCCGTTATCGGTCGTCAGGTTCATCTTAAAACACTCCGATAATTAATATTCCTAGTGAGTCGATAACTGATAGCTGACATCTGACAACTGCTAACATGGAAAAAATCACCTACCCCATTTTATATTATCAATTAAATGAACAAGCAACTTTAGGATTGCTGGTAGGCACTGATTATCAATTGGTAGAAAAAGACATTGCCGCACTAAAAACAGGGTTACATAACTATATTAACCAGCAGTATAAAAAATTTGATGATTATTGGATTGTCAATATTATAGAACCTAAATTGAAAATAATAGAAATTCCCGTTCGCCCAACCTATCTAACCGAACAAGGCAGATATCCAATGGCGAAAGATTTAAGAATTCCCATTCCTTGTGTTTATGGAGAAAATCAACAAGGTTATTTTGAATGTTACTTACCTTTATTAGATGAACGTTTTTTCTATTATGAAGCCAAGCAATTCAAAGCCTTAGCGACTCATTTTTGTAAGAATACACTAAACCAAATGCTGCCAGAACAATTACATCGCATGATGTTGTATGGCACACCTGCATTGGATAGCATTGTTTTAAAAATAAAAACGAATAGGACTTTCAATTATAATTGGGGAGATAATAGTCGGCCCAAAACAAAAGTATTAAATCGTTTAGCGGAAGAATATCCTTATCCAAAATCTATTACCAAAAACTCCGCTACCCTACCCGATGTCGCTTGGGAATTAACGCATTTTGTAGAAGAAGTCACTGACAAATTAATCCAGCAAAATGCCAATATCATCATTGTAGGAAATCATGGCGTCGGTAAAAGTGCTGTTTTAAAACAAGTTTTCAAACGCTTAGGGAATCAAGTCAGAAAAGGGCAATTGGACCTCTCCTTTTGGCGAATTATGTCTCAACGAATTACTGCTTCCTCCAAATATTTAGGCGAATGGCAAGAGACTTGTGAAGCATTAGTAGAAGAATTAAAATTAGTAAATGGTATACTTTGGGTACAAGATTTAATTCAATTAATCCGTATTGGCGGGCAAGGACCAGAAGATAGTGTTGCGGCTTTTTTACTAGCTTTTTTACAACAAGGAGATTTACAAATCATTGGAGAAATCACCCCACAAGAGTTAGAAAGTATGCGTCGTTTTCTACCTGGTTTTGTAGAAAATTTTCAAATTATTACCATTAAAGAATTATCGGAAACGAAGATTCATTCCATTTTATATCAATTTGCAGAGTACAGCGCAAAAAATCTAAAAATAACCATTCCAGAAAGTGCTATTAGTCTAATCTATCGTTTATTAGTCCGTTATTACCCTTATGAAAGTTTTCCTGGTAAAGCGGTTAATTTCCTCGGAAAGTGTATTAGTTTAGCTCAAATCAATCAAGAAAAAAAGATTACGAAAGCCAAAGTAATTGAAAATTTCATCCAACAAACTGGTTTACCTGAATTATTCCTAAAGGATGAATTATTACTTGACCAAGCAGATTTAAAAAATCACTTCCACCAAAATATTGTAGGTCAACAAGCAGCGGTTGATAAAATGACATCGGTCGTCAAAATCTTTAAGGCAGGTTTAAATAATCCTTATAAACCTATTCAGACCCTCTTATTCGCTGGTCCAACGGGCGTTGGTAAAACAGCTAGTGCTAAAGCCTTAGCAGATTATTTCTTCGGCAAGGGGCAGAAACAATCTCCCTTGATTCGAATTGACATGAGTGAGTTTCAGCATCCTGGTATGATTCACCGTTTTATTGGTTCCGGAAAAGAAGTCGGTAAATTAGTACAATTAGTCAGAGAAAAACCTTTTTCAGTCTTACTATTAGATGAGGTCGAAAAAGCAGATGCTTCTATTTTTGATGCCTTATTAACTGTTCTAGATGAAGGCATGTTGGTCGATGCTTTTGGTCGAGTGACTAGCTTTAAAAACACCATTATTATCATGACCACCAACTTGGGGGCTTCCAGTCGGCAATCAATTGGATTCGGTGGAACTGCTTCTGATGATAGTGCTTATTTAGCTGCTATTTCTAGTTTCTTTCGCCCAGAGTTTGTGAATAGAATCGACGGTTTAGTCTTTTTTAATCCTTTGAATAAAGCGGATATAACGAAGATAACCTTAAAAGAATTAGCAAGCTTAAAACAACGAGAAGGTTTTGTCAAAAGGAAATTAGATTTACAGTTTTCGGATACTTTGGTGGACTATTTAGTGAGCATTGGTTTTGATGCAAAATATGGTGCAAGACCACTGCAACGAGCCATTGAAAATACTTTGGTCAATCCGATGGCTAATTGGTTATTGGATAATCCAAGGATTGAAAATGTTAAGGTTCAGTTGGGGTACGAAGGTCAGTTGATTATTAAAATAATATGATTATTTATCGTAGAGAATCTTTCTTTAGCAAAAAAGAAAGAATATTTAGCTAAGGGATGAGGAAAATAATAACCTACCAGCCTGACGGATTCTTTTTCTTTTTAAAGGCATTCAGCAACCCATCCGTTTCACGGTTCAGGAGCTTACACTCCTTCATGCAAGCGGTTCACAAAAGATAAAGATTCCCCGAATCTTCCTCTTTTGCTCCTATTAAAATTATTCAACGTAGCTACGGCTATGCT
>JBGCFJ010001043.1:0-1480 GCA_045106885.1 Saprospiraceae bacterium | reverse complement strand
ACCAGAAATTTTATTCTGGGTAGGCTGTGCAGGAAGTTTTGATTCGAGAGCGCAAAAAGTAACGGTGGCGTTTTGTAAAATAATGAATGAAGTCGGTATTGATTTCGCCATTTTGGGAAATGAGGAAAGTTGTACGGGAGACCCAGCTAGACGGGCAGGAAATGAATTCATTTTTCAGATGTCTGCTTTGCAAAATATTGAGACGTTGAAAATGTACAATGTCAAAAAAATAGTGACGGCTTGTCCACATTGTTTTAATACTTTAAAAAATGACTATCCTGCTTTGGGTGGCAATTATGACGTCATTCATCATACACAATTATTGCAACAGTTGATTAATGATGGACGAATTAAGATGAAAGAAGGTGGTGCTTTTAAAGGTAAAAAAATCACTTATCACGATTCTTGCTACATGGGTCGAGTGAATGGGGTGTATGAAGCGCCAAGAGCCGTTTTAGAAGCATTGGATGGTGACTTAGTAGAAATGAAGCGTTGCAAAACAACAGGACTTTGTTGTGGGGCTGGTGGCGCACAAATGTGGAAAGAAGACGAACCTGGGGATAAGCGGATTAATATGGAACGTTCGGAAGAAGCATTGGCAACAGGTGCAGAAATTATTGCAGCCAACTGTCCTTTTTGCTTAACGATGATGTCTGATGGGGTGAAAGCAGCGGAAAAGCAAGATTCTGTGATGGTTTATGATTTGGCGGAGTTGATTGTGAATAATAATGGGTTGTAGTAGGCGGAAAGGCGGAAGGGCGGAAAGGCGGAGAAGCGGAAGGGCTGAGAGGCAGAAAGGTTTAACGATAAATAAATACCATACAATCTAAAATTTAATTAAACTTTTTTGATTAGAAACGCTTATTTTTATAGAAAAAATTGCTATGACGCTTGAAAAACAAGCCATAAAAAAAATTATCCCAAAGCGATTCATCTATGAAATAGATGAGGGGAAACCTATATATTATAGAGGAACAAAAACCTTCCTCGAAGGAAAAAACCACAATGAAGCACCAATACCAGATAGTAATTTCCAATCATGGCTAAAGGGTAAAGTTTATCTTTTTCTTAGCCTATTAATGATGGATAATCCTAAGTATGACTTAACAGTTGGAGAACAAGGATTATCTTTAAAGAAAAATCTTTGGCGGGCAGTGGATATTGCTATCTTTAATACGGCTGATTTTCAACTAACCAATAACTATTCTAAAAAGCCACCAGAAATTGCCTTTGAAATTGATTTAAAAGGAGAATTTGATACACCAGAAAAAATTAAGAAAGACCACAAAAGAAAAATAAATCAACTTTTTAAGTTTGGGATAAAAAAAATTATTTGGATTTATACTGATTCTCAAATCGTTAAAGTCATTACACCCAATGGAAAAGAATATTTCGAATGGGACAAGGATATTGAAGTTTTAGAAAATTATACGATTAACATTGAGGAAATTATCAAAAAATATCAAAAACATTGACAACC
>JBGCFJ010001042.1:0-10987 GCA_045106885.1 Saprospiraceae bacterium | reverse complement strand
AGCTTTACTTGGTGTTTCTAATACATCTTGTACAATGCCATTATTCATTCCTCCACTCAAATAGTCATTTAGTTTATCCTGATATCCATTTATTTTAGACTCAATTCTATCAATCGCCTTTTTATTGTTTTCTATATCACTATCATTTTTTGAAATAATACCTTTAATATCTTGAATTTCCTTTTTTATATTCTCTATTTGAGATTGTGTTTTACCAACATAGATGCTATCATCCAGTAAACTTCCAACATAAATACTATTCACATAATTCATGAAAGAATTAGCATTTCCTCCATTTTTACCAGCTGCCATAAAACCAAAACCATCTAAATCTCGTGTTTTTGGTGGATTTTTCACTTCTATCATCTTTGTTTCATTCATCATGTATACTATATTTTATAATTTATTCTAAGAATAAGATTCTGAAGATTTCCCTTTTAAATTTATAGGGAAAAACCATTTTTATTTGTAGAAATTATTATTGAAGATTGGTAGGTGATTAGTACTGCGGAAACACAAAATTACAATTTCTAAAATAGAGAAAAGTAAAAAATTAGAAATTGGTACTTTTTATTAATTTAGATGTAGGTAATTTACAGAATTCGGTAATTTACATTAGATTTGTTACAGATTAAACTAAAATATTACATTCACTACAAAACCAGAAGTAATGAGTACATTAGCTATGTTGAGAGCGGAAGGGCGAGCAGAAGGAGAAATAAAAGGAGCGTTAAAAGGAACTACGCTTCTTTCTTTAAAAAGTCTATTAAATGCCATTATCAATTTCCCTCAATTTAGTGCCAAACAAATTGCACTTTTTACTGCCTTTAAGGAAGAGTCAATTAATCAATTTTTAATGTTGTTACAATCAAAAGACATTAAAATTATAAAAGATTTTATTGACATAAATTTTCTGAAAAATATTGAATTGACAAAAGAAGAACAACAAGAAATAAACAAATCTCTTAAAGAGATTGTAAAAAAAGGTAAAAAATAAAGTCATCCTCTAGTTATGTTTCCCTTCTCCGAAAGCATAATAGCAACAGGCTTAGTCCGTTCAAACTGAGATAGAATAATTATCAGAATTACCGTAATCGGTACACTTAAAATCATCCCTGTAATGCCCCAGATTGCGCCCCATATTGAGAGTGATAAAATAGTGACCAAGGGACTAATATTCATAGAACTGCCCATTAATTTGGGTTCTAAGAAATTCCCCACTAATAATTGAATCAATCCAACAATAGATAAAACTAAAATACTCGGTAGAAATTCGCCAAATTGAAAAAGGCAAAAAATGGCAGGAAAAATCGTTCCAACCAAAGAACCAATCGTAGGAATAAAATTGAGTATAAAAATCAAAAATGCCCAAAATTCTGGGGCATCTACGCCTATCATCCAAAGTGCGGCATAACTCAATCCACCTGTAACTAAACTCACCAAGGTCTTTAACCGCAGATAATTAGAAACCGAACTGCCTATTTTTTCTAAAAGCATATTTATCCGCTCATTCTGGTCTTTTTCTACAAAAATTGCTTGCAATTTAGGCCTAAAATTATCTTCTTCCAATAAGACAAAAACTGCATACAGCGTAATCATAAAAGCATTGCTAATGATGTCTGTCAGAGAAGCAAATAAAGAACGTAGAATCGCTCCGAATTGTAAATTTCCAGAATACCCTTTAATTTTTTCCTTGACATCCACTTTTAACAAATCATCCAATTGCCCGATAATTGCATCTAAATTGGGCTCGTATTTATCAAGTGATTGGGCTAAAAAATTGATGTTACTCGTAATGATATTTGTTACAAAAGATAAGGCGGTAATAATTAGGGCAAGCGATAATAAGTGTTTTGACCAATTGGGCAAATATTTTTTAATAAAAGGAATTTTATCTAATCCATTTTTGATTTCTCTACCAATAAACCAAAGCAACATTCCTAGGATAAAGGGAACTAAAATACTTTGTCCATAGATAAGCAGAAAAATAGTAGACAAAATAATGATAAAAACAGCGGCTGTTTTTTGTAGATTCATGTTGTGTGTAGTTAACCTTTGAATTTGGGGGATACCTTTTTTAGCTAATTTGATTTATACAAATGTAACAAATAAATGCCTAAAAACTATTACCTTTAAACTTATTATTCATTCCCGATTCGTTTAATTAATATAACTCAAGACATGAAAAAGTTATTACCCTTCTTTGTTATACTCATCTCTCTAAATCTTTCTGCCCAAGATTTAGTCATCAATGAATTTTTAGCTTCCAACGACGCTATCATTGCCGACCAAGATGGCGAATTTGAGGATTGGATAGAACTATATAATAATAGCAATGCTGCCATTAATTTAGCAGGCTATGCCCTTTCTGATGATGATGAAAATTTAGCACAATGGGCATTCCCAGCAGGCACGACTATTCCTGCTAATGGTTATTTAGTCATCTGGGCAGATAATGATGAAGAACAAGCTGGACTGCACGCTAATTTTAAATTATCAGGTGGTGGGGAAACCATTTATCTAACCAGTGCAACAGGAGCTTTTGTAGATACTATTGAGTATAAAGACCAAACAACCGATATTTCTTTTGGCAGAATTCCGAACGGAACAGGTGATTTTCAAGTCATGAAACCCACTTTTAATGCAGAAAACATTGCAGACAGTGATGGTGACGGTATTGATGCTGAAAATGATTGTAATGATGCAGACGCTAGTATAGGCGCAAAACAAGCCGCAGGAACGACCTGTAATGATGCTATTAATATTACTCAAGCTGACCAAATTCAATCCGATGGTTGTACTTGCATAGGCATTATACCAGCAGCTAATGGTTTGGTGATTAATGAAATCATGGCATCAAATGGTGTGACAATGGCAGACCAAGATGGAGAATTTGAAGATTGGATAGAGTTGTATAATAACGGTTCAGCTTCCATTGATTTAGCAGGCTATTATTTATCGGATAATATTAATAATTGGCCGAAGTGGACCTTTACAGAAGGTATTACTATAGCTGCCAACGGCTATGTAACAGTTTGGGCAGATGAAGATGGCATGCAAGAGGGCTTACATGCTAATTTTAAATTATCCGCTTCCGCAGAATCCGTTTATTTAGTCAGCCCAATAGGCGAATTAATAGACCAAATTAACTATGCTGACCAAAAAAAGGATGTTGGTTTTGGAAGGAATCCAAATGGAACAGGAGATTTTCAGAAAATAATTCCTACGTTCAATGCGCAAAATAGTATGACTACTAGTATAGATGCAATTGAATTAGCACCAATTGAATTAACTGCTAATCCAAATCCAGTAAGTCAAACTTTAAACCTAAGGGTTAATGAATTGACCACTAAAAAAAGAGCTGTAGTGATTTATAATTTAACAGGAAAAGCAGTTTATGAAGCAACTATTTTAGGAACAACTCAAATTGATGTGAGTGCATGGATAGCAGGGATATATGTTGTTCGAGTTGGTGGTCATCATTTGAAAATAGTGGTTAGGTAATACGACATGCTGTTCCTGTATGACAATAATCTCCTTTTTTATACTATTTCTCTCCTTTTTCTGCTTGTGTCACCATCGGTCCCAATTTTTTTCCGCCCATAATAGCCATGACTTGATAATAATTTTACTGAAAAAAATCGTGGAGAATCAAAATTCGTGAGGAATCAAAATTCGTGGGGAATCAAAATTCGTGGAGGAAACTTAAAGGACATACCGTTCAAAAATATCCGCCAACACCAATGTAGGGTCAACACAAAGCCCAGGATGCGTAGCCGAACTTTGAATAATAGAACTCCGATTAGCTGTCAACCACCGAAATCGAACGTGCATCTCTAGACCACCAATCTCGCCACCAACTTTATCCCCTTGACAAACCAAGTCCCAAGCCTTTAGATAATTGGTAATTAAGGCAAGGTCAATATTCTTCCCGAATGCAGCCAATCGTTTTGCATCAATATGATATTTCATACCTAGAAATTTTTTTCGTTTGGCATAAACAATGACCCCAATATTGATAAATTCTTCTCGCTCCACTACGGGCACGACTCGAATAATGGCATATTCGTAACTGATATTATCTGGCATCGGCTGCTTCTTTTGCTAATGAGTCAATATTGTTCAATTTTGCTAATAGAAAGGTCACATAAGCTGCTCGTCTTTCCGTAGGCGTTAAGTCGCTTGATTTATCGGTCAACCAATCTTCAGGAATGGCAGCAATAATATTTTGAATCACGGTTTCATTGACTAAAGTTTTAATATCTGCGGCTGCTTTTTCCAAATTATCAGCTCGTTCTAATAACACATGATTTTTAATCATCGGAAAAGTACGAGGTACAGAGGCTTTCCAATTGGCCCAATTATGATGAAAATATAAACTTGCCCCGTGGTCAATTACCCATAATTCTTCATTCCAATTGAGTAAGTTGGTATTCCTAGCCGTTCGGTCAATATTGGTAATCATGCTGTCTAATAACACCGTTTTGGAGGCCGTTTCTCCATCTGCAATCGACACCAACGGGTCATAAGTAATGGCACTAGACAAAAAACTCATGCCTAAATTTAGTCCTACACTAAACTTTAATAAATCTTGAATCTCCTCATCAGGTTCTAAGCGACTGAAAGAATCATCCAAATTCATTAAGACTAATTCGGGCATATTTAAGCCAATCGCTCTTGCCAATTCTCCACCGATTAATTCTGCGATTAAGGCTTTTTTTCCTTGTCCCGACCCTCTAAATTTGAGGACGTATAAATTATTATCGTCCGCTTGCACAATGGCAGGCAAGGAACCTCCTTCTCGTAAAGGTTGACGATATTGGACGACATTTAATGTTCTAAGATTTATTTTATGCATAAGGTTGCAAGATAGGGAAATTAAAGAAATTGAAAATGATAAATTAGTGTTTAATCAAGATGAAATTGATAGTAATATTTTTTGTAAAAAGACACTTGGAGGTCTTGAAGACGCTCCAAGGTCAGCGAATAAAAACCTTGGAGTGTCTTTCAGACCTCCAAGCATTTTGACTAACAAACTTGTCATTTTAAAAATGGTCAAACACTAGCCAATAAGGTAAATCCTGTTAAACATTAAGCTACGTCTTGTAGTTCCCTTTATCAGTCTAAATACTTTCTTATCTTTAGCCTAGAAAAATAAATTAATCAAAACCAATGTCTCGACTATTAACCAAATCCAACGGTTTTCATTTTTATCTATTAATTACTTTTGTAATTATATTAGGCTGTGCTAAAAATGAACCACTTGCACCAACTGAAGAAGAACAAGATAATTCTTTGGTCTTCGAATCCTTCGTTTTTGAACAAAAAAACAATCCAAATTTTAAAAAAAATGTAGTCTTTGACATTCATGCAAACACGATAAATGGTCCATTAAAACATTATTATTTTAATGCCATTCCGACCTTCACCACTAATGCAACATCCGTTGAAATAAATGAAGAGGAACAAGTGAGTGGAAGTAGCTCCGTTGATTTTAGAAAAGGAGTGACGTATACTTTAAAATCTGCTACAGGGACGTTCAAAAAATATACGATTATAGTGGCTTGGGATAATAAACTACCGCAAGTCAATATCTCCACCGACGGGCGAGTAGGCATCAATTCCAAAACAAATTTTATACCCACTAAAATTACCATTGATGGGCAATCCAAGTATAACGATTATACGGGGAGGGCACAGATTCGAGGCCGGGGGAATTCGACGTGGACGTTTCCCAAAAAATCCTATAAATTTAAATTAGATGAGGATTCGGAAATATTGGGTTTGAAAGCAGAAAAAGATTGGGTCTTATTGGCTAATTTTTTAGATGGGACGCATCTCTTAAATGCAGTTGCAATGAAAATTGGGCAATTATTAAAGATGTCTTATACCAATACTATTATCCCTGTAGAATTGACCTTGAATGGTGAATTCCTCGGTACGTATATGCTAACGGAACAAATAGAAGTCAAAAAAAATCGAGTCAATACTGGCAAAGACGGATTGTTATTAAGTTTAGATACCAATTTTGATGAACCTTATCAATTTCAATCCGCTAGTTATCGCCTACCTGTGACGATTAAATATCCGAAGGAAATTGATGCTAGTAAAAAGAATGAAATCAGAAAAGAATTTGAGGCATTTGAGGCATTAATTGCAGATGCTAATTTTCCAAATAATGAATATTTAGATTATTTTGATGAAACAGCTTTTGTGCAATATTTGATTGTCTATATGCTAACAGGCAATGAAGAAATTAATCATCCCAAAAGTACTTATATACATAAAATAAAGGAAGGCAAATATACGATGGGACCCATCTGGGATTTTGATTGGGCTTTTGCCTTCGAGGGGTCTTTGGAACACTTTAGTAGTTTTGATATACCCTTATTTTGGACATCTTCTGCTAAAGGCACTCAATTCTTCTCCAGGTTCCTAGCAGACCCTGCCATGAAAGCCTTACTTAAAACAGAATGGGCAGCATTCCAAGCCAATCAATTGCCTGAATTATTGACCTATATTGATGAATATGCTTTTATTATTCGGGGCGCTAGAACTAGAGATTTTGTAATTTGGGCGCAAGGCAAAAATAATTATGATGTGGAGGTGGCTAATCTGAAAAATTGGTTGAGTAATCGAGGACGATGGATGAATGGGGTGATTGGAGCGTTGTGATGAATTTTTATTTTATTACTAATGCTTATGCAAATAAATGAATAGATTTTGCAAGTTCAATAAATCATTTAATTGTTATCTATTTTTCTTTTTTATAGAAAAAGCTTATTTTTATGGAAAATGTAATAATTAAATTAAAACCAACAAAACAAATCGGGCAATGACCGAAAAAGAGATAAAACAAAGACAAAGAAATTTAGAACAACAACTAACTTTAATCAATCTTTACACAGAGGAATTTCTTGAAAGGCTTGGTAAAAAAGGTTTAGAACATTATGTCAATGAAATCTTAGATGAAATAAATTATTTAAGAGCATTATCAAAAAAGTAGCTATGATAAAACCAAAAGTAAATACAGATAAAGTTATTACGACTATCAAAAAAACACTTTATGAATTGAGAGATGTTAATTTTGATGAAATGACTGAAAAAGAAAAAGAAAAATTTAGAAAAGGGTTTGATAAATCTGAAAATTTAGCGTTATCTATTTTGGATAAACTGAAAGATAAATAATAAAAGCAGTTAAGTACCAACTCATAATTAGTTTAAAATTTCAGGGAGGCTATTTTTTTGATACCCTCCCATCCGCTTTGCGGTTCACAAACGCTGTTTGCTCATTTCAAAAAATCAAGTCATAACTTGTCCCGACACCTCGGGAGCAACGCTATGGGTTTATTTTTTGAGGAAGAACAAACGCTGTTTGTGAACCGCAAAGCGGATGGGCAGCTAACGGAAAAAGAGTCCACTGAAAGTTAATAGTAATTGTGTGTTGGTACTTACTGTTAAACGTAACTGCTTTTAATGACAAATTACTAGACTATATCTTCTCTAACTCCACCGTAAAATGCCGTAAAATAGCTGCCTGTTTCTTAATACTAAAACCAGCTTTTATCTCCTGACTTCTAGCAGCTACATTCGCCAAAGTTGCCGCAATATAATCTATATGATTCCGAGAATAAACCCGACGGGGAATCGCCAAACGCAATAACTCCATTTCTGGTAATCTATCCTTTCCTGTAATAGGGTCTCTATCCGCTAATAAAGTACCGATTTCTACGCCTCTAACACCTCCTTCGACATACATTTCTACCCCTAATAATTGGGCAGGATATTCAGTTTGGGGAATATGAGGTAACATTTTTTTGGCATCAATATAAATTGCATGACCGCCGACAGGTTCTTGAATTGGAATGTTATATTCCTTCAATTTTTTAGCTAAATATTGCACTTGTTTGACTCGGTCATTTAAATAATCAAATTCAATTCCTTCTCTTAAACCAACGGCTAAAGCACCCATTGCTCGACCACTCATCCCACCATAAGTCAAAAAACCTTCATAAATAATCGTAAATTGCCCCAGTTTTTCATATAAATCGGCATCATTTAAGGCAATAAAACCACCAATATTAACCAAGCCATCTTTTTTGCTACTCATCCAAACAACTTCTACGTCTTTGAACATTTCTTTGACAATTTCAGCAATAGACCAATCTTTATAAGCTGCTTCTCTGATTTTGATAAAGTAAGCATTTTCTGCATAACGAGCGATGTCCATATAAATGGGAATACCATATTTTTGAGCCAATAGACAAGTCGCTTTAATGTTGGCTAAGGAAACAGGTTGCCCGCCAACGGTATTACAAGTGACCGTAATGTTGATAAATGGAATGCGGTCTTTTCCATATTTTTTGATAATTCCTTCTAGTTTAGCTAAATCAATATTTCCTTTAAAAGGATGATATTTTCCTGTATCAAAAGCTTCTTTAATCGTACAGTCAATCGCTTCGGCTTTTCGGAATTCAATATGCCCTTTAGTGGTGTCAAAATGAGCATTTCCTGGGACAACATCCCCATCTTTGACTACTGCTGAAAACAAAATATTTTCTGCTGCACGACCTTGGTGGGTTGGGGCTAAATACTCAAAACCCATAATGTCTTTGACTGACTTTTTTAATTTAAAATAGGACTCTGACCCTGCATAACTTTCATCGCCGAGCATAATTTCTGCCCATTGTTGCTCACTCATTGCGCCTGTTCCAGAATCCGTCATTAAATCAATAATTACCCAATCGCTATGAAGATTGAATAAATTATAATTGACTTCTTTAATTTTTTTAGCCCGTTCTGCTTTTGTTCTGAAATAAACAGGCTCTACTACTTTTGTTTTATATGGAGGAATGTGTGGTAATTGCATAAAATACGGTTGATGGTACACGGTTGACGGTGCACGGAGGTTCGTTCGTACAGTAATACGTTTAAAGAATAAACAGCGAACTACAGCAGTTTATACCGTACATCGTAAACCAATACCAATTAAAAAATAGAAAATTTGCGCATGCGGAAGTGCATGCTAAAAGGAAAGATTAAGCGTTAAAAGAGTCGCGCTGTTTAATATTTTTAAAAATCAAAAATTTCATGGAACGAAGTTAAATAAAATAAAGTTGAAAACCAAAAATTGGCATTGAAATAACTTTTTTATGGGAATTTCCAGAGAACTAGAAAATAATCCTTTAATAAGCTAGACAATTAATAACTTTACCCGTTCTATTATTTTTATGCGGAAAGTTTTTGGGGCGGTCCCTTAAACCATAAACCGTGAATCGTAAACCGTCTATAAAATGTCAGAAGTTGTAACCTTAAATATAAAAGATACCCTGAACGAATTATTCACAGGGGCAAAATTAAATAAAAAACGAGCTAAAGCGATTCTAACTGCTGTCGGAAAAGGTCAAGTCAATCCGCACCAAACGACTGCTTTGTTAACTTGTTTTCAAATGCGCCCGATTACAGGGGAAGAATTAGCAGGATTTCGAGAAGCCATGATAGAATTGGCATTATATATTGATATTTCCGATTTGGATGCGATTGATATGTGTGGAACGGGTGGAGATGGAAAAGATACGTTTAATATCTCGACGACTTCTTCTTTTGTGGTAGCTGGTGCGGGCTATAAAGTGGCCAAACATGGAAATGTTGGGGTGTCTTCTAACTGTGGTTCTTCCAATGTGCTAGAACATTTGGGCTATAAAATGACCAATGATTATGACACTTTAAGAGCTTGTTTGGATAAAGCCAATTTCTGTTATATGCATGCTCCTTTGTTTCATCCTGCGATGCGGCATGTAGGTGGAATTAGAAGAGGATTACAAGTAAAAACCTTCTTTAATATGCTTGGCCCTCTCTTGAATCCTGCTCGACCCAATCATCAATTAACAGGTGTTTTTTCTACGGCTTTATTGCCGCTATATAAAGCAGTTTTTGAAGATATGGGCATTAATTATGCAACGGTGCATTCACTAGACGTTTATGATGAAATTTCTTTAACTAGCCCATTTGAAGTGCGGTCGAATAATTTTGATGGCGTACTTAGCCCAGAAGATTTAGGCCTGCAAACACTTAGTCCTGATGCTTTAAAAGGCGGCGAAACCATAGCAGATTCTGCTAAAATTTTAACGAATGTTTTAAGTGGGGCAGGAACAGTTGCTCAGACAACTGCTGTTTGTGCCAATGCAGGTTTTGCTATTCAACGCTTTAAGCCAACAGCGGATATTAAGGATTGTCTTGCAGAAGCAAAAGAGGCGATTGCTAATGGTAATGCGATAAAAATGCTAAAGAATTTGGTTAACTAAAGTATAGGGGAACTTCAGTTCCCCGAAAAAAATAACTTTCGGGGAACTGAAGCTCCCCTATACTAAACTTAAACAAATGCAAGAAGCTAAAGCCCAACTCCTCCTCCCCACCAAAGACTTCACCGAAGAAATGAATTTCTTCCAAAATATAGGCTTTAGACTAGACCAAATATCTCCAGCAGACGATCCACAAGTAGCGATTATGTCAGGGCATGGATTGGAAATTAGAATAGACCGAAATACCGAAGTTCCAGCCAGTCATATTCGAATACTAACCGATCAACCTGACCAATTCTCTATTACGCAAAATATCTTAATTGCGCCGAACGGCACCCAAATAGAATTGCATCCCAAAACTTACCAATTAGAACGCCCTAAGACTCAACATAAATTTGAAACAAGGAGACTGACAGGAGGTGAACCTTGGGTCGTCGGTCGAGCGGGCATGATGTATCGAGATTTGATTCCAGACCGTTTGGGCGGTAGTATTATTGCTTTCCAACCAAAAAAATTAATAGGAGGGCGAGTAGTGATTATTTGAAGAAAATGGCGATTGCTTTTCAGCAAATCAAAAGTGGAAAAGCTAAATATGCAGAAACAGATGGGGCTAAGGAGTATCAGTTTGATGGTTTTTCTGTTATTACGAAATAGCTTTGGGGGATAACTAAAATTGCTCAATTGTC